>JAJDBE010000182.1 GCA_029261515.1 Nitrospinaceae bacterium
CTATATATACATCCCCACCGAATCCCAAACCGGAAGAGTGGTGTTGACCGCCCCCTACCGCACCCCAACGTCCGATGGCAAAGGGACTGTGGAGTCCTCCATCGTCGATGGGCATTACCTTGGAACCGACGACCGGGGGCGCGATGTGCTGGCGCGCCTCATCTATGGCTTCCGGGTGTCCATGCTTTTCGGACTTTCACTGGCCATTAGCGGCACGGTGATCGGCTGCCTGATCGGCGGCACTCAGGGGTTCTTCGGCGGCTGGGTGGATTTGATCGGTCAACGCTTCACGGAAATCTGGGGTTCTATCCCCCGGCTTTACATTCTCATCATCCTGAGTTCTTTTCTCATCCCTTCCAGCCTGTTGTTGTTTGCCATATTGAACCTGACCGCCTGGATGGGAATTGCCGCCTATATCCGCGCCGAGTTTTTAAAGATCCGCAATCTCGAATTCGTCAAGGCCGCCAAGGCCATGGGCGTTTCTAATTTTAAAATCATGCGGCGCCACATACTGCCCAACGCTCTGACTCCCGTCGTCACCTTTTTTCCCTTTGAAGTCACCGCCGGCATTCTCGCGTTGGTCAGTTTGGACTACCTCAACCTCGGCGTTCCCAGCCCCGCTCCCAGCATGGGAGAGTTGCTGGCGCAGGGAAAGAACAATCTGCATGCCCTCTGGATACTACTTCCAACGTTCACTCTGTTAACCGTAGCGCTGACCCTGCTGACGTTCGTTGGCGAAGGCGTCCGCAACGCGTTCGACCCCAGGAGAACCGCATGAACAGAAAGTGGAGGAAGAAAATAATTCCATGCTGTTAGACGTGCAGGATTTGCGAACGCATTTCAAAGTGGGATTCGACCAGACCGCCAAAGCGGTGGATGGCGTGTCGTTTCAATTGCAGGAAGGAAAAACTCTCGCCATTGTCGGTGAGTCGGGCTGCGGCAAAACGCAAACCGCGTATTCGATCATGCGGTTGATCGCCGACAACGGATTCCACCCCTCCGGCAAAGTATTTTTTGAAAACAAAAACCTATTCGCCTTATCCGAAGAGGAGATGCGGGACATTCGCGGCAACGGCATCGCCATGATCTTTCAGGAACCGATGTCCTCGCTCAATCCGCTGTACCGCATCGGCAACCAACTGGAAGAACCGCTCAGACTGCATAGGAGGGTTGAGAAAGGCGCGGCTAGAAAACGCGCTATCGATTTGCTCGACCGCGTCGGCATCCCCGAACCGGATAAACGGATCGACAACTTTCCTCACGAGCTGTCCGGCGGAATGAAGCAACGGGTGATGATCGCCATGGCGCTGGCCTGCGAACCGAAACTGCTGATCGCCGACGAACCGACCAGCGCGATGGACGTCACTATTCAGGCGCAGGTACTGCGCCTCATGGCCGACCTGCAACAGCAAACCGGCATGGGCATTCTTCTCATCACACACGATATGGGCATCGTCAACCAGATGGCCGATTCCATTGGCATCATGTATGCGGGGAAAATGGCGGAACAGGGATCGCACGAGAAAATATTTCAGAACATGTCGCACCCTTACACTCGGCGGCTGTTCGATTCGGTCCCCAAAGCGGGCGACACGCCTTATCTTTTGAACACCATTCCGGGAATGGTCCCCCAGGCCACGGAATATGGAGAAGGCTGTCTTTTCGCCGACCGCTGTCAATTCGTTATGGATGTCTGCCGGACAAAGGACAGCCCCGCACATGAAATCGAATCCGGCCACAAAGTCACCTGCCACCTGTTTGATCAGGGCGCCAATCCGCCTTTGAACCATGACCGGGAAAAGATTCCCGCCCCCGCCCGCAAGGTAGAAAAATCTCTTTTACTTTCCGTCGAGTCGCTTAAAACCTGGTTTCCCCTGCGCAAGGGCATCCTGCGGCGGGTCGCCGATCACGTGAGAGCCGTGGATAATGTGAGTTTAAAATTTCAGAAGGGATCGACCGTCGCCCTGGTGGGCGAATCCGGTTGCGGAAAGACAACATTCGGCGAATCCATCCTGCGACTGACGAGAGAAGCTACGGGAACCGTTCTGTTCCAGGGCCAAAACGTCATGGCGATGAAAACGCCGGAGCTAAAAAAAATCCGCAAACACATGCAGATTGTGTTTCAGGACCCGTTTGGATCGTTATCGCCACGAATGCGGATCGAGGAAATTATCGGTGAGGGACTGCGCATTCATTATCCCGGCAAAAGCGATGCCGAAAACCGCAAAAGCCTGGAAGCGGTCCTTCGAGAAGTGGGCCTCGACCCGACCGTAGCCGACCGCTACCCGCATGAATTTTCCGGCGGACAGCGGCAACGCATCGCCATCGCCCGGGCGCTCATTCTCGAACCCGAGTTCATCGTCCTCGACGAACCTACCAGCGCGCTGGATGTGTCCGTTCAGGCGCAGGTGCTGAACCTGCTCAAGGAACTGCAGGCCAAAAGATCCCTAACCTATCTCTTTATCAGTCACAACCTGAGTGTGGTTCAATATATGGCGGACACCGTGGCCATCATGTACCTTGGCCGTATTGTCGAACAGGCCCCGGTCCAGGAACTATTCCAGAACCCCCGCCATCCTTACACCCAATCCCTGCTGGCCGCCGTTCCCAGCCTGGGAGAGCGAAAACCCTTCGAGCCGCTGGTGGGAGACGTCCCCTCGCCGCTCAATCCGCCACCGGGCTGTCATTTTCATCCCCGCTGCCCCATCTACCTGAACGAGCCCAAAGGCTCTCCCCTGGCCCTGAAGTGCACCGGGCAATATCCAGAAAAATCGGGATCGGAAAGCGTTTTCGTGGCCTGCCATGCCGTGAAATAAACACGCACCAATCCAGATAGTCTATAAAAACTAATAGCAAACCGGGATTTTACATTTAGGGAATCGGAAAATATTGCAATCAAAGGAAAGGCGTTAGGGAGGAAGGAAAGAATTTTACCAAAATGCTAATAATCATTTCCCGAATAAAAGTAAAACAACACCGTGACAAT
>JAJDBE010000183.1 GCA_029261515.1 Nitrospinaceae bacterium
CAGAAGGACGGTCTGTTTAAATTAAAAGGCAACGTGAAAGTGGGCCGCCTGCCTCTTTCTATAGTGTCGGGCGATTTCAACAACGATGAAAAAATCGATCTCGCGGTGACCTTGCGGTTCGATAAGCTGATCCTTCTTCTCGGTGTCGGCGACGGCACGTTTAAACTGGCTGAAGCCTACAAAGCCTCCGGCACGCCTGCCAATCTGGTCGCAGGCGATTTCAACAAGGATAAAAATCTGGACATCGCCATCGCCTTTAACGCCGTGCAGGCAAAATTCATCCGCGTGTTTTATGGCAACGGCGACGGCACGTTGCAGAATCCAAAGAAGATCGCAGGCGGGCATCAATCGTCCTTTATCCTGAACCACGATATGAACCAGGACGGGGTGCAGGACTTGATCACCTCCAGCACCATGAAGGACAGCCTGACCGTGTTTCTGGGGGACGGCAAGGGGTCGTTTCAGCCGGCGGGGGACTCTGCCGGCGAGAAGGGCCCGGAACATCTCCTGGCCGGCGATTTCACCGGTGACAAGAATCCGGATCTGGTCGTCGGCAACCGCCGGGACAATTCCATTTCCATTTTAGAGGGCCGGGGCGATGGCACGTTCGTGTTTCCCCATTTCAATTATCCGGTGGGACGCAATCCCCGTGCTCTTACCGGCGCCGACTTTAACCGCGATGGTCTGACGGATCTGGCTATTCTGCTTTACGACTCCAAGCTTTTGGAAATTTTTTTACGCAAGGTTCCCGCAGCGCAGCCCATCGAGTCCTGACCGGTCACTCGTTTTCCTCCGCCTGGGGTTCGCCTTCCAAATCGACGGGATTCCCCGGAACAGAATATTTTTCGTCGAACCAGGCGCCAAGATCGATCAATTTGCATCGTTCCGAGCAAAAGGGAAGAAATGCGTTGTCTTCGGATTTCACCGGTTTATTACAGGTCGGGCATTGCATGGGGCTCACCGAAATATTGCCATTCGAGCTAAATTTTAGTCTGCAAATCCTCGATACTATTATAATATCATAAGTAATTGGTATTGAATGCCGCGGCCTGTTTTGTTTGTATCGATGCTTCCATTTTAGCCGTTCGTTTATTAACTCCGGAGAAACCAGAGGCGCCGATTGAAGGAGACGATGATCATCGAGGTTCGACAGCGGAATTATTATCAGGTCCTCGGAGTCCGTCCGGACGCGCCTCAACATGAAATCGATCACGCTTACCAGCGGTTGATCAGCCGGTTCGATACGGCAGGTTCGAAGCGCTCGGAAAAATTTCGAGCGTCCTTGAAGGGCAAGATCGCCTTACTGCAGGAAGCCTACGACACCCTCTCCAATGAAGAAAAACGGGAGGCGCACAACCGGTTGATCGAGAAGCATGGCAAAAACGGTACCACACTCGCGCCGTCACCGCCTGCGTCTACGCCCTCTATTAAGGAACAAGACATCAAGGAAGCCCTGCAGAAAAAACCCGGAAACGTCTACCAGGATTATTTCGGCTTGCTGGAAAAGCCGTTCGACCTGACTCCAGATCCCAAATATCTTTATCTCAGTCCCAAGCATAAGGAAGTGCTGGCGCACCTGGTGTACGGCATTCAGGAAAACAACGGTTTTTTGAAGATCGTCGGCGAGGTCGGGACCGGGAAAACCATGATCTGCCGCAGTTTTCTAAGAGAACTGCACGCTGATTTCAGCATCGCCTACATATTCAATCCGGGCATCGACGAACTCGAATTACTGCAGACCATCAACGCGGAGCTGGGTCTGGCGTCCGAAAGCACCAGCAAGAAAAAACTGACCGACATCCTCAACCGGTTTTTGCTGGAGGAGCGCAAGAAGGGGCACCGGGTGGTGGTGATCATCGATGAAGCGCAGGATCTGCTTCCCGACGTTCTCGAACAGCTGAGACTGCTTTCCAATCTCGAAACCGAAACCGAAAAACTGATTCAGATCGTGCTCATCGGCCAGCCGGAGCTGGACAAAATCCTGGCCCAGGAAGACCTGCGGCAGTTGAAGCAGCGCATCACCATTCAATGGGAACTTTTGCCGCTCAATCTCGAAGAGACGCGCGGCTACATTCAGCATCGTCTCAACGTGGCTCTCGGCAAAGGCAAGGTGCAGCTGACCCGCCCGGCCACCGAACTGATTTTCCGCTATGCCAAAGGCATTCCGCGCATGATCAATGTCATCTCCGACCGGTCGCTGTTGATTGCCTACACCCAGAACACGAAGAAGATCAATTGCCGCATCGTGCGCCTGGCGGTCAAGGACATCGGCGGCCTCAAACCCGCTGTCTCGTGGCCGGAGGTGGCGTGGAAATACGGCACGCCGGCGATTGCCTTTGCCTGCCTCGTGTTTTTTTTCATTCACGATTTTGCCTTGCCGGATTTAAAATCGGACCCGGCGGACGATCAGGATATTCCCAAACTCATTCAGGAGAATCCGATAGACCTCTCCAGTCCCGGCAACCTGGTCCGGGAAGAAGCGCTTGCCGAGGGGGGGCCGTCAGAATCGCCGCCAGCTTTGCAAGTGTTGGACTCCATGGAAAAACTGGAAACCGCCGCCGCGGCGGAAACGGTTTTGGCTCCCGGAGCGCTGGTGATCACGCAGCCGGATAAACTGGTCACTTACCTTTCCAGTCTTTCGTTGACGGAAAGCAAGCTCGAAGCCGCAAGATGGGTTCTGGAGGCATGGGGCTTCGACCAGACCGGTTCGGCCAGGGTGGACGAATACTCGTTGGAACATTTGGATACTGAATTCGAAATGTCCCACTATGAGTTGAACGGCAATTTCAAGCGGCTGTCGACGCTCAATTATCCCGCTATTTTGGAAGTGGCGCTGCCCAATTCACAGGGCATCAAGTATCTGGCGTTGATTTCCGCCAAGGGAGAGAAGGGGGTTTTCGGTTCCGTCGATAAAATGGAAATGCCTCTGGAAACCATCAATCCTCTTTGGACCCGCAAGGCGATCGTGTTCTGGAAAGATTTTGAATCTCTGCCGGAGAAACTTGAAAACGGTTATGACGGCAAGGAATCGGTCTGGCTACAGAAAAACCTGCGGCTTTTGGGATTATTCGAGGGCCGGGAAGCGACGCGCTATGGGACCAAGACCATCAACGCGGTGAAAAAATTTCAGCGCCAGAACAATATCAAGGACGACGGCAAATTCCATACGGAAAGTAAAATGCTTTTGTATAACCTGTTGGATATTTACCCAACGCCAAAACTGATCGAACCATGAGCACGATTCTAAGAACCCTGAAAAAGCTGGAAGAAGAAAAAAGTGTTCTGGCAAAGAACCTCGACCTCAAGGGGTTGCTGGCGCAGAGCCATGAATCGGCTTATCCGCAAAAAGGTCCACAGGCTTCCAGCAAATGGGGATGGGTCACCGGCCTCATTCTGGTTGGCGGGTTGCTGGGCGCGTTTGCGGTTTATTATTTTTATCCCGCCAAACAACCGGTGCGGGAAGTCCGGCAAACTTCTCTCCCCCCTGCCCCGTTTGCAATGCAGGCAGTGAAAGAAAAGCCGGTCCGAGCACCATCGGCAACCGGAATTCCTCTCGCATATATTCCAGACAGCCACCCCGAAGATGCAGATCCGTATTGGGAGCCGGATGAATTTGCACGCGACGAAGTTTACGCCGCACCGCAAACGCCTCTTCCCGAAGTTAAGATTCAGGAAGAACCGGTTACCCCGGTATCGCCAGAGATGGAAGAAATCAATGCTCTGATAAAAACCGTCACTTCTGCCGCACGTTTGGGTGATGGGCCGGCGGCCAGCAACCCTGCCGTTCAAAGTGGCTACATCCCCGGTTTAAAGGTCAAAGGGATCATATTTTTTGGTCCCGGCAATCCCGCCAACTATATTTACGTGTCCACGCCCACAAATAAAAACAGAAAGCTCAAAGCCGGCGAAGCCGTTTCCAATGCGGCACTGCAATCGATTGAAGCGCAGAATGCGGTTTTTGCCTATATGGGCCAAACCCTTGCCATCGGTATCGGGGAGTAACCTTCTTTAACCTGCCCTTGTCGGATTAAGGTTTGATATACAGGTAGCCCTGTTCCTGCAAATCTGCGATGCGTTTGACAGCGACCGGATGCTCGGTGGGTTTGAACCCATCGACCAGCGTGTCCAGCGGTTTGCCGAACAGTTTCATGGACACCTGGCACATCTCCGGTTGCGCGCCTTTATCCATCGCCATTTTGAGTTTCTTCACCAGTTCGGGATCGGCATCTTTCTTATCGAACAGATGCAGCGCCGGTCCATGCACCACCACGATGAGGTCGATTTTGTCCGCACCACCCTCGGCTTCGATGTGTTTATTGATCAGCGCCATGGCGTATTTGGCGACTTTAAGATCGGTTCCGTCGATGTGGTAGAGGACCTTGAGTTTTCCGTCTGCGGTGCGGTGGTTCCCGGTTCCGGCCAGACTGACTCCCGTCCATATAAAGGTCAACGCCAGGGTCAAGACAATGAGGGGACGAAGAAATAATGCGTTCATGATGGCCTCCTTTGGGCAATCGGAATAAGTGATGCTCATTTAGCAACACGGGGGTTGCGGTTCGCCGGACGCGATTCAAACTTTTAACGCCGGCAGGTCGTTGAAGGCGATCTTGGTTCCCGGATAACCTTCCTGGATGAGAATGTCGATCACCTGTTTGATGGCTTTTACGTGACGCTTGCGCGATTCAGCGCCGTCGAAATGCGGGTCTTCCTCTTCAATGGAAATCACCCCCGGCGCGACATAGTTCAAGTAAAACGCGCCCAGAGGCCGGAACCGGTCAAGCGATTCCTCTTCCGAAGCGGAGTTGACAATGATCATCGTCAGGCCCCCGTCCGGTCCCGGGTAGACCTCAAACAGGCCGCCGTTCTTTACGGTGTGCTCCTGACAGTAATGGATGATTCTTACGGTATCCTCAAACGGAACCGCCTTGTAAACTGCGTGCATATTGTCTCATTTGATTTAGAATAGAGTGTACAAGTGTAGCAGATTGAACTGGGCAAAGAACCAGGCTTTTTTAAGTATTCCTGTAGGTGGGAGAGAGGATTGCCTGGATTATAAAATAACGAGATTGATGAACCCTCAGGGGAAATCATGGACGACCGAATCGAAAGTTTACTGGAAAAAATCAAGGACCTGGACGGCCAACTGGCCCAGGAGATGCAGAAAAAACAGGATGAGTTTTTCTATCAAATCATCCGCAAGAAAGTCCGCTTTGAGCGGGAGGTGAAGAAACAGCACAAACTGCTGGTCATGAAAATCCGCCAATACTTAAGGGAGTCGGATATCGCAACCATTCTCACGGCGCCGGTGATCTGGTCCGTTCTGTTTCCGGCGGTGCTCCTGGATCTGTTTATCTCCTTTTACCAGTGGGTTTGTTTCCCGGTTTACGGCATTCCCAAAGTCCGCCGCAGTGATTACATTGTTATGGACCGGCATTATCTCAGTTATTTGAACGGCATCGAAAAAATGAACTGCGCCTATTGCGGTTATTTTGGCGGTCTGGTGGGATATGTTCAGGAGGTGGCGGCGCGTACGGAACAATATTGGTGCCCGATCAAACACGCCCGGCGGGTGAAAGTCATTCACAGCCGCTACCGGAAGTTTTTTAACTATGGCGATGGGGAAGGGTACCGCAAAAAAATAGAAGAAGTCCGCCGGGACTTTAAGGATTTAAAATAATCATGCAAGAGTTTCTTTTCAGTTTCTCCCACGATGCTTGGTTTGAATAAAAGTTGACTTGATGTCATTGAGTTTGATAAACGAGAGCCTATGAATTTTCAAAACGTCATCCTAAATTTGCAAAACTTCTGGGCTTCCAGAGGCTGCGCCATTCATCAGCCCTACGACATCGAGGTGGGAGCGGGCACGTTCAACCCCAGCACGTTTTTCCGGGTTCTGGGGCCGGAACCGTACCGGGCGGCTTATGTAGAACCATCGAGAAGGCCCACCGATGGCCGCTACGGGGAAAATCCTAACCGGTTGCAGCATTATTACCAGTTTCAGGTCATCATCAAGCCTTCCATAGAAGATGTGCAGGACGTCTATCTTGAGAGCCTCACCTCTTTGGGCATCGACCCTAAAATACACGACATCCGTTTTGTCGAGGACGACTGGGAGTCGCCGACGCTTGGCGCCTGGGGTCTTGGCTGGGAGGTTTGGCTTAATGGCATGGAGATCACCCAGTTCACTTATTTTCAGCAGGTCGGCGGCATTGATCTGAATCCGATCACCGTGGAATTGACGTATGGGCTGGAGCGGATTTCAATGTATTTGCAGAACATCGACAATGTTTACGATTTAAAATGGAATGACACTCTTAAATACGGCGACGTCCATCTGGAGACGGAAAAACAGTTTTCCCGTTACAATTTCGAAGCGTCGGATAAGGCGCGTTTGTTCCAGTGGTTTGATATGTACGAACAGGAAGCCGGGCAACTGTTGGAAAAGGATTTGGTGTTGCCTGCTTACGATTTTACCCTGAAATGCTCGCACACGTTCAATCAGCTGGATGCACGCGGCGCCATCAGCGTGACGGAACGGACCGGTTTCATTGGCCGCGTTCGAAAATTAGCCCGTTTGTGCGCCGAAGGCTATCTTGCACAAAGGCAGACGATGGAATTCCCTTTATTACGAAGCTGAGGCGTTCGGGTTTTTGGTTGCATCAGGCGCTTTGGCTGGGACAGGCGTTTCGGGTTCTTCTCCGCTTTTCCACGTTGCTATTTGTTTCTCAATCAATTCCACATCCTCATGATTTGACTTCCCAAGAATACTCAAAGCGGCTTCGGCTTTTTGTAAGGCTGCAGGAAAATTTTCAGACAAACCTTCTGCCTGACTCCAATGCCAAAGCGTTTCTCCTTCCTTGGTTTTATTGACCATCGCTTTAAAAAGGGGCGTGGCTTTTTGAAAACACTTGATCGCTTCCCGGTGGTTTTTCGATTTTAAATACGACTGCCCCATTTGCCCAAGGATCAGCGCCAGGTTTTTCTGGTCTTTTCTCTTTTGCGCCAGATCGAGCGCCTGTTGGTAATAAGGCAGGCCTTTATTTATTTTGCCGAATTCAGTGTACCCATCTCCAAGACGCAGGAGCAGGTTGGTTTCCCCTTCTTTGTCCCGGATTTTCTGAGTCAGAGCCAGGCCCTGCTCAAAAAAGTCGATGGCGGATTCATGCTGGTTTAGGGAGGTGTAGACGGTTCCCAAGTCACTTAAAATCCGCACCTGCCTTTTGGGGTTCTCCATTTCCTTGGCTTTTTTCAATTCTTCTTTATAGTATTCGATGGCCCGTTTGTCTTCGCCGACCTGGGAATAAATTTCGCCCAGGCTTTGCAAGGTGTTCTCCTCGCCGGACGCATCCTCCGCCCCTTCAAACAGCTTCAGCTGTTTTTCCAGGTATTCGATGGCCTGATGCGGTTTCCCAAGCGCCAGATAAGTGAGCGCCAGGTGGCCGAGAGCCGTTCTCTCTGCAATCGGATCTGCCAGTTGCCGTGCACCCTCCAGAGCCTGCTCCAGAAAATCAAACGCTTCCTGGTGCCGCTTCAGGCGGTTGTGTTCGATTCCCAACCAAAGCAGATATTTGTTTTCCGCTTCGGTTTCGTTCAATCGTTTAGCGGAGTTTAAAGCGGCTTCGAACCAGCGAATGCGTTCCTGCGTGGGTTGCCTGAGGGACAGCAGGGCGAAGCCCGCTTCCGTAAAGGACAGGCAGAGTTGATCGGCTTCGCCATCGTTCTTGCTGTTGCCCTGAGCCCATTCCTGCCCTGTCCGGATGTTTTCCCACTCCGTATCGAACAGGTTGAGTCCCCGCATTCGCTCCTTGCCGTCGCTGCTATACAACTCATCCGCCGCGACCAGAAGGGTCAGGTAGTAAGTGGCCATTCTCTTTTTAGCGGTTGCTTTCTCCGCGTCCTTCAACCGCTTCCGGACGAACGCGCGCATATAATCGTGCAGGTGGTAGCGGTTGGTGTTTTTATCATTGATGACCAGGCCCTGCATCAGCAGATTTCCCAAAAGTCCGTTGTCTTCATCTTCGCAGATGAAAGTCTCCGCTTTGGCGTCGAACGTATCCGGGAAGATCACCAGCTTGCGGAAAACCGAAGCGGTTTTTTCCGACAAATACCGGTAGCTGAAATTCAACACCGCTTCCAGGCTCACGCGAATTTGTTCTTCCGGCTTGGGTTTGAGCCGTTTTAGTTCCTCGCGCAGGGTTTCCACGAAATAGGAAGGATCGCGGTTGTGATTGGTGCTGATATAGTTCGCCGCAAGCAAAAGAGTCAGCGGAAAATCTCCGCACATCTTGGAAATCTCGTTGGCCCAGAATCCGGTGCGCGGAGACGTTTCGGTCAACAGGCTCTGAGCTTCGGAATCTGACAAAGGAGTCAGTTTTCTCGATACCAGCCCCGGCACAGCCAGTGGTTTTTTTGAGATGACAATAAAGGCGCAATTTTTTGGCGGCGCCAGCTTCTTGATGTCCGCTGTGTCGGGAACGTTATCCAAAAACAAAACCACTTTTTGTTGACTGAGAACCGATTTATACCAGCGGGCTTTTTCCGCCTGGGTTTCAGGCACTTTATCTTTAGGCCGGAAATGATGAATCACCCGCGCCATCACTTCTTCCGGCGACAGGTAGTTGAACCCGGTTCCCCGCATATCGACATAGACCGGTTCGACAGGATATTTTTTACGCAGGTGCGCCGCCAGTGCCGCCCCCAAAAGCGTTTTTCCGATGCCGCTGGGTCCATAAAGC
>JAJDBE010000184.1 GCA_029261515.1 Nitrospinaceae bacterium
ACATTGGAAAAATCGACCTCGGCGGGATTGATGATGCGGAAACTCTCCACCACGGCGCCGATGACCATGTGATGCGCGTCGCTGGCCAGAAATATAAGCACTGCAAGAATGTTTTGAAACTGTGCGGTGATGGACACCTGCGCCTGCGTCTGCGGGTCGATGACGTTGACCACGCCGAATCCCATTTGAAAATCCACGATGGTTCCCGCCACCTGCACCGCGGTAAAAATCATCCGCACCGCAAAGGCAATCGCGAGACCGATCGTCGCATCCATCGCCATATAAATTCCCAACTCGAAAATTCCTTTAGGTTCCGGTAACGGCTGAGACGCCTGCAACATCGGAAAAATCAAAATGCTGAACGTAAGCGCCAGGCCGACTTTGAATCGCGAGGGGATTTGCGCGCTTCCTATAATCGGGGCGAACATGAGGATCGCCGCCACCCGCGAGAACACGAACAAAAAAGATTCGTATTCGGCCAGATTTAAATTCAGCAGTTCCATTATTGGATGTATTCGGGGAAGTTCATGAGAATTTTAGAAGTGAAGCTGAGCATGGTTTGCAATAACCAGGGAAAAAATAAAATCATCGCCAGAAACACTGCCAGAATTTTGGGAATGAACGTCAAGGTCAATTCCTGAATGGAAGTGACCGCCTGAAAAACCGATACCATGAGTCCCGTCACCAGCCCAAACCCCAGCATGGGAGCGGACAACAACAGCGTGGTTTTCATGCTGTCCATTGCAAAATCGATGATAAACGCCTGGGTCATTTTTCCTCCTCCTAACTAAAACTTTTCATTAAGGACCCCACAGTCAAATACCAGCCATCCACCATGACAAACAGCATCAACTTGAACGGCAGGGAGATCAAAACAGGCGGCAGCATCATCATTCCCATGGAAAGCAATATGCTGGCCACCACCATGTCCAGAATGAGAAAGGGGATATAGATCAAAAACCCAATCTGAAACGCGGTTTTCAATTCGCTGATGATGAATGCGGGAATCAACGTGCTCATGCTGACATCTGCCGAAGTCTCCGGTTTCTCGCCACTGACCAGGTTGACGAACAGGGACAAATCCTTTTCCCGCGTTTGCCGCAGCATGAATTTTTTCAAAGGCCCCTCCGCCTGCTTCAACGCATCGACCTGGGATAATTCCTCCGCCAGGTAAGGCTGCAAAGCCAGTTCGTTGATCTCCGTCCAAATGGGACTCATCACAAACAAAGTCAAAAAAAGTCCAAGGCCGATCAGCACCTGGGTCGGCGGCGTTTGCTGTGTCCCCATCGCCTGACGCAGAAACGAAAGCACAATGATGATGCGCGAAAAAGACGTCGTCATGATCAGGATAGACGGGGCAAGGGCCAGAACGGTGAGAAGGATGAGGATCTGCAGAGCGCTGGATACGGTTTCGGGTTCGTCCACATCGTCGATTCCCACCTGAATCGTCGGCAGTGGAATGGCCCATCCATTGGACGCCGGCCAGGCCAATGTCAGCCCCAGAACCACCGCCAGCAAAAAAACAATCCATTTATTTCGCGGCGTCATAGCGTCCTTAATTTGGCAAGGTTCTTGCGGATTTGTCCGGTGACCTCTCCCACGGACTTGTCTTTTTCCGACACCGGCCCGGAAAACTGCTTGAGATACTTGGAAAATCCGCCGGAGGGTCTGGAGACTGAAGGCAGTGCCTCGGGAGCGGGAAGTTTGGGTTTGCGCTGGGGCCACAACCCTCCCGATGGATTCTCTTTGCCGGCGGCCTTGATTTGTTCGATTTTCTCTTTATCCTGAATCTGCGACAGCAGGGAAATATTGTCGTTGGACATTCCCAAAACCAGAACCTCCCCCGCCACTTCCACCAGCACGATATTTTTCTTGGGGCCGAGAAATCCCGTACCCAGCACATGGATCAGCTTGTCATTGCCCCCGAACACGGTGTTTTTCAGCACAAACCGCTTGAACAAATAGAACACCAGAAACATGAGCCCCAAAACCAGGGCAAACATAGCGAACGTTTTCACTGTGGTGGAAACCAGATCCAGAGGCTTCTCCGAGGTCTCCTGCCTGTTTTTCGCCAAGGGGACAGCAGCCTCCCCAGAAACTTTTTTTAACGCAAGAGGTTCTTCCTGCGCAGCCGTTTTACCGGGAACTTCAGGAACCTTATTGACAAAAGAGACATTCTGGATTTCTTTTAACGAATCGGGAGCCGGCTCACTGGAAGAAGCACTCTGATTGTTGTCCAGCTCCTCTGGCAAATCCAGTTTATCCGCCGCACGTTCCAGAAACTCACTCAAGACATCTTCTTCTTTTTTGAAAATATGAAAAATCAACGACCGTCCCTGATCCTCTACCTGAAAGCTTTCACTAAGATTGGTGAGTTTTTGCCCCAACACAAACTGCACGCGCACGGTTTCAGGGTTCAATTGCTCAACAAATAGTTGTGGAATCCGGGAGTCGCCGGTGTAAACGAATCGCTTTTGCGGTTGAACCGTTGCATTGGGAATATCCATCTGCACCGACGTATTGTTAAAAACCGGAGCCGCAGGGTTCACAACCGGTTCTTTGAACTGCAGGCGCACCGTCAGGCGGCCTTCTTTTAGATCTGCCGCAATATCCTGCAAACTATTCCGGGCGGCAGACGCCGTTCCCTCGGCAACCGAGAGAATGACCCCCATCAGGAAAACAAAGATTAGTTTTTTGATTCTGGTATTTTGTTTCATGGCCAAAAGCGTGAGGATTCGGGTTGAATGGAAGCGTCAAAATATTCGCCAAAAACTTCTAAAAGGATTTAATTGCAAGGGTTATACCGAAGTCGGAAGGATAATCAAACGGGAGACCCACCTGTTTTTTTCACAGCCGTTGGCCCTGAAAAATCAGATAGTTTTAAGGTGAACGCGACCGCTAAATATTTTTTTGCAGGAATGGTTTCCATCAAGGGATTTTTCACCTGTCGGAAAAAAGCCAGGATTATGACAGTCTTTATATGGAAACGAGGATAAGTCTCTTTTGAGCGAATGGGTTTCTGACGGGATCGAATCAGGAAGGAAAAATCAATTGTGTCACTATTCCCGGCAATCCGGGTGTTGCCGGTTTAAATGGAGGTTTTATCAGGAAAGATGTTTGCCCTGTTAGCCCAGCGATTGCACGCGTTCCATAGGGGAAACAATATCGGTCAGACGGACACCGAACTTTTCATTGACGACCACGACTTCTCCCCGGGCCACCAGCTTTTGATTGACCAAAACCTCAAGCGGTTCCCCCACCAGCTTGGTCAACTCGACCACAGACCCCTGCCCCAACTGGAGCAAATCGTTGATCAGCATTTTAGAACGGCCCAGTTCCACAGTCACCGTTAACGGAATATCGAGAATCAGGTCCATACTGCGGCTGCCGCCGCCTTCCTCGCCTCCCAGATCTTCGTCCTCTTCAACTCCCTCGGCCTGGGCAACGTCTTCGGAACCGTCTTGATCTTGCGTAGGATTCGATTCTTCTTTTGCGGATTCTTCGGCCATACCGTTATTTCTCCATTTGGATTATTTCTGAAATCTGAACCGCCTTGCTGCCTCTGGAGACTCCGGGAAACCCCCTGTATTTGGGAATTCCTTCAACTTTTATCATCAATGGATCGGTAACGTCGCATCCCAGCATCAAAGTGTCCCCCACTTTGAATTGCAGTAACTTGTCAGGCGTGATCTCGGTCTTTCCCAATTCGGCAACCGCTTCCACTTCAGCCTGCATCAGTTCTGAACGCAGGCGGCGGACCCAAACCTGGTCGATTTCCATTTCCTCGCTTTGAAACTGGGCTTTCAGTTTGGGAAGAATGGGTTCGATCGCCGCAAAGGGAAGGCAAATGGTCAGGGTTCCGGAAATCGTTTCCAATTCAATATCGAAAAGCTGCACGAGAACGATGTCGGTCGGCGGAACGATGGCGGCGAACTGCGGGTTCACCTCCGACCGGACATAGGTCGTGGTGACCGGATGAACGGGTTTCCAGGCTTTCTCCAGATCCTCTAAAGCGTTCAAGACCACGTTCTTGATCATGCGGATTTCAATGGTGCTGAAATCCCGGCCTGTGATTTTAGCTTCGGTGGTCCCGGAGCCGCCAAAAAAATTATCCACCACGGAAAAAACCAGTTTGCTTTCCACAACCAGGAGCCCATGACCCCGGAAAGGTTCCATACGGAAAATATGCAGACTGGAAGGAACGGGAAGCGATCGTAAAAATTCGCCAAATTTGACGGTATCCGTGGAAACGATGCTCACGTCCACGTTCTTTCTCATCAGGGAAGAAAAACTGGAGCGAAATAACCGGGAAAACATCTGGTTGATAATATCGAGGGTGGGAAGGCGGCCCCGGATAATCTTCTCCTGACTCGTCAGGTCATAGGGAACTACTCCGGATACTTCTTCGGGCTGATCGGTCTCGGTTTCGACATCGCCTTCGCCCACGCCCCTTAGCAGAGCATCGACTTCTCCCTGCGATAATACTTCACTCATAACGCCTTCACCCCGTCATTGAATGATGAATTCAGTAAAATAAGCATCCTTGATATGCCCAAGCACCAGAAACCGGTTCACCCTCGTTGTGATCTCATCTTTCAATTTGAATTTTCCCTGCACGGAATACACGTCTTCAAACGCTTTACTGCTGAGCAGCACCAGAACCGAGTCTGTAATTTTTTGCAGGTTTTCCTTCACTTCCGCATGTACTTCCGGCGCACTCAATTCAAGTGAAACGGTGACTTTGAGAAACCGCTTTCCCTGGCTTCCGGCAAGATTGACGATAAAAGGGTCCAAAGGAAACATGACCCCAAGGTCCGGCGCTTCTTCTACGGCCTCACCTTCGGCTCCCGCTTCCTTTGCGGCGGGCTTCTCTTGAAAATAATTCATATAGGCGTAATAGCCACCGCCGCCAAGCATCCCCAGAACCAACAACAGAATGATGATTAATTTAAGAGGAGACTTCTTCTTCTCAGGTTCATCCTCTATCTCCAGTTCGTCCAGGACCTTTTCTTCTTCAGCCATTCATCGTCCTCTTGAAATCTTTTCGCACCAGGGAATTTATTCTGAAAACAAGCTCTTGAAAGCCTCAGAAACTTGAAAAAAACGTATGAATCCCCCGCCCATTCTCAATTTCGATCTTCCTTAGAGTGCAAACCGCCAAACTCCGGCCAACCGAACATCGCGCCAAAAAATCAATTTATAGCAAGGGGTCCCACCGCATCCATTGCAATGATTATTAGAGAGCAAGGAATATGCCAATTCTGCCGGCATGTGGAGGGTAGAAA
>JAJDBE010000185.1 GCA_029261515.1 Nitrospinaceae bacterium
CTCCTTGCCAAAGCGATTCATTACAACAGTCCTCGTGCCTCAAAACCGTTTGTGGCGATTAACTGCTCGGCGTTTCCCGACACGCTGATCGAAAGCGAGCTTTTTGGCTATGAAAAGGGGGCGTTCACGGGAGCGGAAAAATCAAAGCCTGGAAAGGTCGAATTAGCTTCGGGAGGCACTCTGTTTCTCGATGAGGTGACGGAGATGAGCGCCCTGGCTCAGGCTAAAATGCTGCGGGTGATTCAGGAACGCGAGTTTCAACCGCTGGGAAGCGTCAAAACCCTGCAAGCCAATATACGCATCATCGCCGCAACCAATAAAGACATTGAGCAACTGGTGAAAGACGGGAAGTTCCGCGAGGATTTGTATTACCGGCTCTACGTGTATCCAATTCCTATTCCGCCTTTGCGCGAGCGGCCTGAAGACCTTGCGGTTCTGGTGGACTGGTTCCTTGAAAAAATGAACCGGGAAATGGGACGGCAGATTCAAGGGCTGGCTCCCGACGCGATGAACGTTTTGTCGCAATATCCCTGGCCGGGGAATGTCCGGGAGCTGCAAAATGTCATTGAGCGTTTGATGATTCTTTGCAAACGCGATGTCGTTGGGGTAGAAGATTTGCCGGGATATCTAAGAGAAAAAGGTAACGCCAGGATGGCTACAACCGGTTTGAATGGTCTGGAATCGCTGCCGGAAAAGTTCTCGCTCGAACAATACGTTCAATCCTGTGAAGATAAGATCATTGTTTCGGCGCTAAAATCCTGCGGGTGGAATAAAACCCGCGCCGCGCAAAATTTAGGACTCACCCGGTCCACCTTCCGTTACAAGCTGGCAAAAGTCCCGCAGGAATTACTGCAATCCATTTTGGGCGCTCATGCTAGTAAATGAGGAATTCCTGCCGCAGTTTTTTGAATTCTTCCAGTTCGTCCCTCCAGGAATTCTCGATGGTTTCCAGGGAGTCGTCATTCTCCAGAAACTTTGTGCGTAGCTCTGAATTTCCGTAAAGGATGTCGATGGCCAGCCGGTCGCTCACGAATTCGTAAGGCTCGGTTCTCCAGGCGAATTTTTCGGGATAAAGCTTAACGATCGCGCGAATCACGGCGATTCCGGTCAACAGGGGTTTGAACTGGTCGCGGTCGGTTAGGTGAAGTTGGATACCGCCGCACACTTCCCGGCCCCATTTTTGAAACATGGGTTTGAAATATTGCGGACGGAAGAACACTCCGGGAAGGTGTTCCTTTTTCAAAAGATCGGACAGTTTGTGCGCGTCGATATAGGGAGCGCCGATCAATTCAAAGGGCAGGGTGGTGCCGCGGCCCTCTGAAAGCTGGGTGCCTTCGATCAAACACATGCCGGGATAAACCGTGGCGGTGCTCAATGTGGGGATGTTGGGCGATGTGGGAATCCAGGAAAGGCCGGTTTCGTCGTACCACATCTTGCGTTCCCAGCCGCGCATGGGAACCACCGTCAGGTCGCAGGCGATGCCGAAAGCCTTGTTGAACATTTTCGCCAGTTCTCCAACGGTCATGCCGTGGCGGTTGGCCAAAGGATATTGCCCGACAAAAGACCTCCATTCGTCACCCACCAGGTTGCCTTCCACATGGATCCCGTTTATGGGATTGGGTCGGTCGCAGACGATCATCCGCACTCCCGCTTCCCGGCAAATTTCCATGCAATTGGCTAACGTGTAAATGAAGGTGTAATATCGGGAGCCGACATCCTGAATATCGAAAACCAAATTTTCGAGATCGGCAAATTGACTTGGGTTGGGGGACAGGGAGTCGAATGTGTCTCCGTAGAGGCTCAAAACCTTAACGCCGCTGGCGGCATCGTGGTTGTCGACGATCTTGACCATGTCCTGATCGATGCCATAAATCCCGTGTTCGGGGGCAAAGATTTTTTTCAGCTTGAACCAGTTGTGCGCTTTGAAATGGGCGACTGAATGGCGGTTGTCCCCAGCCACGCTGGTCTGGTTCACCAGGAGGCCCACCGATTGGCCTTCGAGATAGCGTTCTGGGTCGGCGAGCAGGCTGTCGAGTCCGGTTACGATATGGGTCACAGGGAATGTCGTTTCAGAAGGGGTTGAGGGTTTTTCCGGAATCGGATTTTGTTAAGGCAATGCGCATGCAAATTCGGGATCGTTGGGAACAAGATCGTTAAGTGAACTTATACCCTTTGGGGATGACGATGATGCCCGATTCTTCATCGACGAAGAATCGTTGTTTGTCCTCGTCGAGATTATACCCGACTGTGGTTCCGTCGGGGAAAATTACATCCTTGTCTATAATGGCCATGTTGATTTTGCAATTTTTGCCCACGCGCACCCGATCCATAATCAGGGAATTGATAATGGCCGCGCCGCTGTCGATCACCACGTCCCGGCCAATGACCGAGTCCTGAACAATGCCGCCGCTGATGATACTTCCCTCGGCAACGATGCTGTTGACCGCTTGTCCGCGGCGTCCGTCCTCGTTAAAAACGAATTTGGCCGGCGGGCCTTCATAGAGTGTGGTGCGAATGGGCCAGTGGGTATTGTACAAATTGAACACAGGTTTGACGTTCCTTAAATCCATATTGGCTTCCCAAAACGCCTTGATCGTTCCCACGTCCCTCCAGGCGCCCAATTCATGGGTGGAACTGCCGGGAATGACGTTGGTGCGGAAATCGTAAGCGAATACCCGGTCCTTCCCATAAACTCTGGGAAGAATGTCTTTACCGAAATCGTGAGACGAGTTTTCTTCCGCGGCATCCTCGTAAAGAAGGTTGACCAGATAGTCGGCGTTAAAAATATAATTGCCCATGGAGGCGTAAGCCTCGTCGGGCCGTCCGGGAATCGATTTAGGTTGTGCTGATTTTTCCTTGAACCCGATAATGCGCTGGTCCGGCTCCACCTGAATGACGCCGAATCCGGTGGCTTCCTGCACGGGTACGGGAAGCGCCGAAACGGTCATGTTGGCGTTATTTTGAATATGAAAATCGATCATCTGGCGGATATCCATGCGGTAGATATGGTCGGCTCCAAACACCGCGACCAAATCATAGCCGTGCCCCTCAATCAGATTGATGTTCTGGTAAATGGCGTCCGCCGTTCCCCGGTACCAGCTTTCCCCGGTTCGTTTCTGCGCCGGTACAGGAAGGATAAAGTGATCCTTGAGGATCGAGCTGAAGCGCCAGCCTTCCTGCAAGTGTTCCGTCAGGGATTGTGACTTAAACTGGGTTAGAACATAGAGGGAATAAACCTGGGAGTTGAGAAAATTGCTGAGAACGAAATCGATGACGCGGTATTTTCCGCCAAACGGGACAGCGGGTTTCGCCCGCTCCTTCGTCAGGGGGTAAAGGCGGCTGCCTTCTCCGCCGGCCATGATCATTCCCAGAATTTTTTGCACAGCGACCGACTCCTTGTTCTATCCATTTTTGGCAGGTGCAGCGGATTGAGGACAGAAACGGCAAAGAGATCATCCGTTTGGAAACGCTTTTTTCGGCAAGGCGTTTCCAAAAGGATGCGTTATTTTTCCGATGGTAGTCCTGTAACCCTTTGAATATCGTTATATTAATGTCCTGCCGCGGTTCTGTCAAATCATAATGAGGACGGGTTTTTTTGAGGAGTACTGCAAAAGAAAAACCCCGGTCAAATGACCGGGGTTCCTTTTGCTAATTGAAGGGTGATAACAAGGGGTTACATCATGCCGGGCATGCCGCCCATTCCACCCATGCCGCCCATTCCACCCATGCCGCCACCTGCGGGGCCGTGGGAATGGCCGTCGTCTTTTTCTTCCGGAAGGTCGGTGATCATGGCTTCCGTGGTCAAAAGCAGTGCGGAGATGCTGGCCGCGTTCTGCAACGCAGTTCGTGCGACCTTGGCCGGGTCGATGATGCCGGCTTTGATCATGTCCACATAGTCTCCGTTTTTGGCGTCATACCCCATGTTGCCTTTCAGAGTTTTGACTTTCTCGCACACGACGGTTCCTTCTTCACCGGCGTTAGCGGCAATCTGCCGAAGCGGTTCTTCAAGCGCCCGCCGGATGATTTTGACACCCTGCATGTAGTCGTGATCGCCTTTCAGCTTGTCCAAAGCTGGCAGTGCTCTTAAGAAAGCCACTCCGCCGCCAGGGATGATGCCTTCTTCAACCGCGGCACGGGTCGCGTGCAGTGCGTCTTCCACGCGGGCTTTCTTTTCTTTCATCTCGGTTTCGGTCGCCGCGCCAACGTTGATGATGGCGACGCCGCCAACCAATTTAGCCAACCGCTCCTGCAGTTTTTCGCGGTCGTAATCGGAAGTCGTCTCTTCGATCTGGTTGCGGATCTGCTTGACCCGTCCCTGGATATCGGAGGCCTTGCCCTTTCCATCGACGATGGTGGTGTTCTCTTTATCGATGGTGATGCGTTTGGCGCGTCCCAGGTCTTCGACAGCCACGTTTTCAAGTTTCACGCCGATATCATCGGTGATGACTTTGCCGCCGGTGAGGATGGCGAGATCATTCAGCATGTCTTTTCTGCGGTCGCCAAATCCGGGCGCTTTTACGGCGCAGACGTTCAAGGTTCCACGCAGTTTGTTGACCACCAGAGTGGCCAGCGCTTCGCCTTCCACATCTTCAGCAACGATCAGCAACGGTTTGCCGCTCTTGGCGATTTTCTCGAGAAGCGGGAGCAGGTCCTTCATGCTGGAAACCTTTTTCTCGTTAAGGAGAATGTAGGCATCTTCCAGAATGGTTTCCATCCGCTCTGCGTCAGTCACAAAATAGGGAGATAGATAGCCGCGGTCGAACTGCATTCCTTCGACGATCTCAAGCGAGGTGTCCATGCTTTTGGCTTCTTCCACCGTGATGACGCCGTCTTTGCCGACCTTGTCCATGGCTTCGGAGATGATTTCACCGATCGCCGTGTCCTGGTTGGCGGAAATGGTGCCGACCTGGGCGATCTCTTTTTTATCCTTGGTGGGTTTGGACATTTTGTGAATTTCAGGAATAATGACGGCAACTGCATCTTCAATGCCGCGTTTGATGTCCATAGGGTTGGCGCCGGCGGTGACGATTTTCATGCCTTCGCGGAAAATAGCCTGCGCCAGAACGGTGGCTGTCGTGGTGCCGTCACCGGCGTTGTCGCTGGTTTTGCTTGCCACTTCATTGACCATCTGGGCGCCCATATTCTCAAAAGGATCTTCCAACTCGATTTCCTTGGCGACGGTCACGCCGTCTTTGGTGATGGTGGGGGAACCGAATTTTTTATCGATGACGACGTTGCGGCCTTTCGGCCCCAAGGTGATTTTTACGGTGTTCGCCAGCTTATTCACACCCGCCAGGATTTTATGTCTAGCTTTTTCCTCATAAGCGATTTGTTTAGCCATACAAACTGATCTCCTTAAATTTTAAGTATTGTGAAATCGTGAAGTGATACCGGAAAAATTTATTTTTCGATGATTCCGAGAATGTCATCCTCACGCATCAGCAAATAATCTTCGCCTTCGACTTTGATTTCCGTTCCTCCGTATTTGCTGTAGAGGACCTTGTCCCCCACTTTCACATCAACAGGGATGTGTTTTCCATCGTCACCGATTTTACCTTTGCCGACGGCTTTTACCCGGCCTTCAATGGGTTTCTCTTTGGCGGAATCAGGGATAATGATTCCTCCCTTCTGGACTTCCTTCTCAAGAATGGGTTGCACCAGAATTCTGTCTGCCAATGGTCTGATTTTCATAATCACTCCTTTAAAAAATGATAAACTTTACACTTAATCATTTATCCCAGCTTGGGGGACCCCCCCAGGACACTTGATTTTCTTTTAACTATTTGAATAATAAGTACTTTTCTGTCTTGACAACTGCCTGAAGATATGGGAAATGTTGAATTCGAGTATTATTAGCACTCGATGGAGAAGAGTGCTAATAATACAATATAATCTGAAAATTGGAAGTCAAGGTTTGGCCGAAAAAAAATAAAAATAATTGGAATTTTTAAAGTATGAAAAAACAACCGGTTAAGGAAATAGAAGTTTTTTTGAATCCGCATCCCGACCGGGATTATGAAATCAATATGGAGTGTCCGGAGTTCACCTGCCTTTGCCCCAAGACGGGTCAGCCCGATTTCGCGGTGATTCTGATCCACTACGTCCCGGACAAGCAGTGTATCGAGTTGAAATCCCTGAAACTCTACCTTTGGTCGTACCGCAACGAGGGGGGATTCCATGAGAAAGTGGTCAACCAGATCCTGGACGATCTGGTGGCGGCCTGCAAACCCAGGAGAATGAAAGTAACGGGCGATTTCAATGTGCGGGGAGGCATCCACACTTCCGTTACCGTGGAATACGCCAAGGGCAGAAAGAAAAAAGTGAAGTAGGGTGGGCCCGTCCCGACCGCCACCCCGTGGGTGGCCCTTGGTAAGGGGAGGCGTATTAATTTCTTTTTTTTAAAGGGAGGTAGGG
>JAJDBE010000186.1 GCA_029261515.1 Nitrospinaceae bacterium
ACCAAGTTGATCGAGCGCAACACCACGATCCCCACGCGCAAGAGCGAGGTTTTCTCCACTGCGTCTGATAATCAGCCCAGTGTGGAAATCAATGTCCTGCAGGGGGAACGCGAAATGGCCAAAGACAACCGGTCATTGGGCAAATTCCATCTCGATGGCATTCCACCGGCACCCAGAGGCATGCCGCAAGTCGAGGTGACTTTCGATATCGACGCCAACGGCATCATCAATGTCACGGCTAAAGACAAAGGCACCAATAAGGAGCAGAAAATTACCATCACCGACTCCACGGGTCTCTCTGATGCGGACATCGAAAAAATGGTCAAGGACGCCGAGGCCAATGCGGACTCGGATAAAAAACGCCGTGAAACCATTGACGTCAAAAACCAGCTCGATTCCCTTATTTACTCCACCGAAAAAACCATCAAGGAGAATAAGGACAAGCTGAAAGAAGAAGATGTCAAAGCCGCTGAAGACGCCCTCGAGGAAGCCAGGAAACATCTCGAAAGCGAAGCGGATGCGATGAAAGAGCAGATCGAAAAACTCAACCAGATCGCCCACACCATCGCTCAGGCCATGTATGCCAAGGCATCGCAGTCGGATGAAGGCGGTGGACCCGAAGCCGGCCCGTCTGATAACGGTGAGGGCGGCAAGAAAGACAAGCCGGATGAGGATGTTGTCGATGCTGAGTTTGAGGATATTGGTAAAAAGTAGTCAGACTCATCTCAAAATAATAGTTTCGGAAAAAAGGACTTAGACGCAAGTCTCTGTCCTTTTTTCCGTACTCTATCCCGTCCGATACTCGGATCAATTTGAATTATCTTAGGTCTCCTATGTCCAAAAGTAAAAATAGCGATGAAAACGAAAACCAAGGTGAAAAACCCAAGATCAACGTGGTCGACCGCCGTCATTGGGTGAGTGAAGAAGACGAAGACGCGGCCCCATCAGAAGGATTGGACGAACGTTATCCTTCGTTCGTTGAAAAACTAAAAAAGGAAGCCGAGGAGAAAGACCAGCGGCTGAAAGAATACATCGCCGCCTTTAAAGAAAAAACGGCTGAAACCGATGAATTCCGTGCCCGGTTGCAACGGGAAAATGAGACCCGCCTCGACCAGTTCAAGGCCAATTTGTTCGCGCGCCTGGTGCCCACTCTGGATAATCTGAAACGAGCGGAAGCCTCAGCCAATACCTCTGCAGATTTTGAAAGCCTGAAACAGGGGATCAATATGGTCATCAACCAGTTTCTCAGGGAACTCAAGGATAATGAAGTACACGTGATCGAAACCAATGGCGGCAAATTCGACCCAAAAATTCATGAGGCGTTTATGGTCACGGACACGGATGACCCCGAGCAGGACAACCTCATTCTGGAAGAGCTGGAATCCGGATATTTATTTAAGGACAAATTGATAAAAGCCGCAAAAGTTAAAGTTGCAAAACTAAAACCATAATGCGTATGATGCGCATTCGTCGTTTTTAAGGAAACCACGCACCGCATTACTTTCGATCCCTTGAATCTCTGGCCGGTTCCCCGATTTTCCGATAACAAAATCATTCAAACCAGGCCTTCCCAAACCGGATAAAACAAAGGACCCATGACGAAACGCGATTACTATGAAGTACTGGATGTATCCCGCACCGCCTCCGAATCCGAAATAAAAAAGGCCTACCGTCAACAGGCTCTCAAATACCATCCGGACAAAAACCCAGGCGACCACGAAGCCGAGGACAAATTCAAGGAAGCCGCCGAAGCCTACGAGGTCCTGAAAGATCCAGACAAACGTCGGACCTATGATCAATTCGGTCATGAAGGATTGAAAAATTCCGGCTTCTCCGGCGCCAAGGGATTCGATGATATTTTCTCTTCGTTCGGGGATATTTTTGGCGATTTTTTCGGGCAAGGCGGAGGGCGACCTTCTACCGGAGCCGACTTGCGGCTGGATATGTCCGTCACCTTTGCGGAAGCCGCATTCGGCACCCAAAAGGAAATGGAGATCACCAAACACGCCGCCTGCAAAACCTGCCAGGGATCTGGAGCCAAGTCAGGTTATCCGCCCAAACAATGCTCCACTTGCCGGGGCACCGGTCAGGTGATACGGACTCAAGGCTTCTTCAGTGTCAGCAGCCCTTGTCCCAATTGCCATGGCGCGGGTCAGGTCATCACCCACCCCTGCGCAACCTGCCGGGGAGACGGTCGGGTATTGGAGAAAAAGAAAGTCTCTATCAATATTCCCGCTGGCGTAGACGATGGCACCCGTCTGAGACTGCGCGGCGAGGGCGAAACCGGTCCCGGTGGATTGCCGCCCGGAGACCTGTACGTGTTTGTTCACGTCGAGGCCCACGATTTCTTTCATCGGGATGGGCATGACATTCATTCCCGCCTGAACTTGTCCTTTTCACAGGCGGCTTTAGGCGCGGAAATTGAAATTCCTCTGTTAGATGAGGGGGAAACCAAGGTCATTTCTGTAAAGGCTGGGGTTCAGTCTGGAGAGACTCAGCGAATTTCCGGCGCTGGCATTCCACATTTACGCGGTCATGGGCGTGGAGATCAGATCATTCATTTTAGCGTCGAAACGCCGAAACGATTGAACGCGCGGCAAAAGGAGCTACTAAAAGAGCTTGCGGAAATTGATGGGAAACCCGTGAAGGAAACGCTCAAGGGTTTTTTTCAAAAGTTAATGCCCTGAACAGACTGCTATCAAAACCAATAAAAAAAGCCGGCCTGATTTCTCAGGCCGGCTTTAGTTTTCTAAACTTTAATTAGCCACAGTTCACATTCATCGGAACGGTACCGGTATTGGTGATTTTTACTTCACCACTGATATCGCCAATGGAATCTCCGCGGCTGAAATTGTTTTGCTTGCCAAACGTAATAGACTTTCTGCCCATGGAGTGCTTGTTCGCCATTCCAACACCTCTTTCACCCTCCATACCATGATTCTCTCCCGTTCCCAAGGTGACGGGAATGGTGGTGTAATTTGAAGATTTCCAAATTACAGCATTGGCATTGGTTCGATCTTGTGCATGGCTTCCAGCAGCTTCAAGAGTGATGGAATTTGCATTTTTACAGCTGGTGGACTGACCGGGGTTCAGCGTTCCGGCATATGCAGAAGCCGCCAGACAGAATACAGCAAAGGAAACAATTAGTGCGAGTGCGAGTTTTTTCATGAGTATAATCCTCCCTTACCCTAGTTTAAAAACGGTCTCTAAAGTTCAATTCATTTAAGGTGTGTTGGTTAGAGCCACCCCCTCCCTTCTTTCAAACACCTTAGGATTTATTAAAATTTAAAAAGAACAAAACCCAAAATTTGGGGAATTTTTAGATGACAGTGCCGCTTGCAACTCTATAACCTTAGCCCTGACCCAACACACTATAGTCTAATTCCTACTTAGGGTCAGATTAAGGGTAAAGTATACTTAGGAATCAATTCATGTCAATATTTTTTTGCTCCATAGACCCCGCGCTAACCCTTTAATTATAAAATTTTCCCCGGCCCCGGAAAATATAAATAGTTTTTGCAATCCCGGAAAGCAAACCTTGAAAAATTTAATTCCCGCTTTTAATCCCCTTATCTTATAATGAACATAAAGCCTTATAAAACAATTATTAGCTTAAAAAAAGCAGAAACCCGATTATGACCGCTTCCGCCTCCGACCCGATCCACAAAAAAATTCTCGCGACATTTTTTGGAGGCGACCCGAAAAAACGGTTCTTCAAGTTCATATTTCTCATTGCGATCGGGTTGATCACCGGCTATCTCACTATAAGAAAAGGGGTTCGGCTGACACCGGAGAGTTTTCGCGACTTTGTGGTTTCTCTCGGAATTGCCGGCCCCCTGATTTATACCGGTATTTTCATTGTCCGCCCTCTTCTACTGATTCCTTCGATCGCATTGTTTATCGGCGGGGGTCTGGCATTTGGGCCGGTCTGGGGTCCTGTTTATGCGTCAATCGGCGCGGCGATGGGGGGAACGCTGGGATTCTGGATCGCACGTAAGATGGGACACGACTATGTTAAAAGCCGGTTGAAATTGGGGGCCAGCGTCATCGACAACACCCGCTTCAGTTTCTCCGTCGTATTTCTTCTTAGCCTGCTCCCCATCATGCCGGTCACCGTGATCAATTACGGCGCCGGGTTGTCTGCCATGACGTTTAAAAATTATATCACCGCCCATGTTCTGGGGTTGACTCCGCGCGCCTTCGTCTATGGTTTTTTTGGCAGCACGCTGCTGGAGATCGGCTCGCCAAAATTCCGTGCGGCTCTCCTTACCTTACTTTTACTGGCGTTGATTACGGTTTATGTCCGCCTGCGGGGAAAACGTGCAAGAGAAGAAGCGTTGCAACGTAAAAAAGCCTGTCAGGAAGGCGAGTGAGCGGGAGGTCATTGCTCCACAACCTGGTCTTTTAAAACCGATCCATCGGCAATGAATAACGGCTGATTCAATGCCGACAACTTGATTTTCCCTTCCAGCCGGACGCCTTTGCCAAAACGGACGTCACCTTCCACCTCAAGAGATTTTAAATTCAGCATGGCGGGAACTTCGGGAATTCGCTCATGGTAATCCTCGAGCATGGCAAAGGAATTGCCTAAACGGACAAATGGTAATCCGGAAAGGTTTCGTTCCGGGTTTCGGGTCAAACGCCCGTTATTTAAAACAAACAGGTCGGACTGAATCGACAACAGATCATCGGTTTTTTTGACAGGAAGAAAACGCTCTCTGGATACGTTCAAACCGACAGCGCCGGAAAAACATTCCAACGCCGACCCGATCGCCGTTTCCAGCTGAATCACCCTCACGCCATCAATTGTTTTACGGTTGACAATCACGTTCAAATCCAGCGGACCCTGCTCCAGTTTTTCTTTCAGGGAGCGCAGATGGATCCAGATATTATTGGTATTAAAAACCTTGAATTTTTTCTGACTGCAAAACTCCGGCACGTGTTCCTCTGGGACACTGGCGATCTCCAATAACTTGAGCTGATGATTCTCCTGATAAATCGTGCCTCCCTTCACGTCTGCCGGAGTTTTGGCAGTCATCTCGATGAGGAAGGGGATGTCGTTCCCAACAATATGACCCAAAATTCGGGAATCCATGACCGCTCCCAGATTGTCCGCGTTAGAAACGAACAACACTTCTCTTCCCTCCTCCAGCAACCGGTCCAGCAGTCCGTTTTCCCAGATACAGGTATAAAAATCTCCATGGCCGGGAGGATACCAGGCATTCAGCCCAACTTCCTTTTCGGTGAGGGGCGCTAAAGTGTCCTCACGCAGGCGGGGGAATTTGTTCTGCTGGAAGGGAGTGA
>JAJDBE010000187.1 GCA_029261515.1 Nitrospinaceae bacterium
TTTTACCGAAGGCCGTTTGGAAATCCTCATCGCCACGGACGTGGCGTCCCGGGGGATCCATGTCGACGACATCACGCACGTCATCAATTACGATTTGCCGCAGGACCCGGAAGATTACGTCCATCGCATCGGGCGAACGGCGCGGGCGGGAGCGGACGGCACGGCGATCAGTCTGTCCTGCGAGGATTACGTTGTCCATCTGGAACGCATCGAAGAAATGCTGAAACGCAAGCTTCCCGTGGAATGGCCGGATGAAAAACTGTTCGTCCAGGGAAAAGAAGGCGGACCCAAAATTCTTCTCCGCAGGCGCCGCCCGCCCACGGGAAACCGGCCTCCGCGAAACGGCAGACCCTCGGGAAAACGACCGGCCGGCAAACCCAACCAAAACCGCCGCGGCCCCCGGCCCCGCAGATAACAAGTCCGGAATCTCTCGTCCTAGCCGAGCGCTGAAAAACTCTCAAAATCGTCATTGCGAGGAGCGTTAGCGACGCGGCAATCCAGAAACCCTGGATCGCCACGCTCCTTTCAGTCGCTCGCGATGACGAATGCCCTCAAGGACGGGGTATTTGAAAAACAAATAAATCCCCCCTTCCCGCTACCCCTCCAGCAGTTTCTTAAATTCCTCTTCGGTTAAAACTGGAACGTTCAGTTTTTCGGCTTTGGCCAATTTGGAACCGGGGTCGGCCCCAGCGACGACAAAATCAGGTTTTCCACCATCACATGAAAATGGCCTCTGATTCAAAATTCACTGACCTTAAGTATCGAATCATGATCCTTTGTACAGATTAAAACGGGAATACATTTAGTGAACCCATTTTGAGGGCAACTTTTGGCCAAAAGCGGACATTCGGCTAAAGAAAGTTTTGAAGAAAGTATCCCTTAACTTTTTCCGCTCTAATGTCCAACTTTTAACTGACGTCAAACACTTCATAATTTGCCGGGTGATTTCCTTCAAGTGCAATAACACGAAGCTTGGCAAGAAATAATCGAAAAAACCGTGGATCAAACCATACGATCCACGGTTTTTAACGTTTTGCTAATTGAGTTGAAATTTTGTGAGTTTTTGAATCTTATTAAAGTTATATTTATAATGGTATTTAATAATCTGTGCAGCTATCCATGCATGTATCCGTACATGACTCGCAAGCTGAACTTGTAGGATTCCAGAAACATGCGCCGATACAAGCCGCAGCGCAGGCTATAGCACAGGCGGCAGCACCTCCCGTTCCTGCTAATCTAGTCGTCGCAATGGGAATACCCATAGACCTTCGGCTAAATGCCTGAGGAAAAATATTGTTTTTAGAAATAAAACTTGGGTGGAACATCTGGCTACCATATGACAGATTAGGAATTCTCATCTCATTATCCTCAACATATAAAGGTTAGTAATTATTACCTCACAGACCAAGAACGCACAGCACCAACCATAACTGGAACTACATCACTAACGTCCACGGTAAATCGAAACACCCTTCTAGCACGCTCAAGTTGTCGATTAGGATCAAAAAAAATCAGTTTGACATCCCAACAGTCAGCACCTGGGTTACAGATTGGACTTTGCTCAACTTCAATGGTGTCAAGCTGCATATTGTCCTTAATCATTTCCTCAAAAATTCCTGCTACATTTAACGCATTAGTTGCCGCATAATTAATTGCTATATGTTCTTGAGTTATACCTAAATTGCGAAGATCATGATAAACCCTTTCAAGAAAATTTCTTACTCCTTCAACTTTTTGCCTATATTTTTCACTATCCTGAGATTTTGCCGATTTTTGAGTGGGCTTCCCACAGATCGATTCAATAAGAGCGTTCGTGGTCCAGTTATTCATTCCACGAAGATCTGGAAAGAGAATGGGAACAATTTGTCCAGACATTAAACGGACTGTAGCACCACCCACTAGTCCGGCTATAGAAACCCGTTCCACACCCTCTGACAATTGCTCTTTAAGAAATTCTCTTAGGCACAGGTAGACATTACTGGCAAAGGGTCCTTGGGGCTGTATAACGTAGATTCGAGTTGAATCCATATTTAATGTCCAATGGATGGAGGCGGCATCGGAGGGATATTTTTCGCACCGCTCTAATATTGCCATTGTGTCCAGAGGGTTGCCGTTCATGCTCTGTGTAAAATAATTTAGCCGAGTCTCGCTCCCAAAATCGATTCCAAGTTGTCCTATCACAAAGGCCCGTTGGATTTGAACTTTGGGGCCACAACTACACGGTGAATCACCACAACCACCACATGAACTAACGCCTTTTAAATTTTCCGGTGGTTGCATGAACGTTTCGGAACCATTTTCTACGCTATTTTCTTTAGTTAAATTTGCCGGGAATACATTGTCCTCTGTCACATCAGTTTTGAGTTCCGACGGTTGTAGCTCTTCTGGAAAAACCTTATCGTTTGAAGCGGTATTCGTTAAATTGTCATCGTCTGGGTCAGCCATATTTTTTCCCTTTTTATTTATAATGTGATTATTCAGGCAATTTACTGATCGAGGAACACTTACTCTTCCCCGTAAAAGCTTTCGACAATCCAGGACTGGCCAAACATCACATCCTATAGCACTGTCGAGCAAACAAGCATGAACGGACTTCGTATCAAATTTGTTCTCATTTTTGAGTTGAAGACTAAGCAATAATGCGGCAATCCCCGACACGATGGGAACCGCATAACTTGTCCCTGTCTCTCCTGCTATTCCTCCACCAGGAACTGCACCTCGGATATTTTCCCCCGGAGCCAAGATGCCTGTCGTTTGGTAATTGTCACCCCAATTGCTAAAACTTAATGGATTCCCTTCCCAACTCATAGCCCCAACTGGAAGAACCAAGGGTAATGCGCCAGGAACATGTAAACAATCACAACCCTCATTCCCCGTCGCCGCAATTACAAGAACGCCACTTTCGGTCACCTGACGGATAGTGTCACTAAGTATTGGATGAGACGTACCGCTTGGTGAAAACTCTCCTCCACTAATGTTTATTATTTGCGCACCTTCCTTAACTGAATGCTGAATGGCGCGGGCTAGGTCAAGTTGCGAACAAGATGTAATGCTATTATTCGGACCATCACTAAAAATTGGGGCTATCAACCCTTTGCAATTTGGTGCGATTCCTTTAATCGGGCCATCATGTTGCCCAAATATTACACTGGCTATGTGAGTGCCATGCCTTGAAGCAGGTCCTCTGTTACTCTCTCCCGAAACAAGCGTGTCTAATCGCTTTAGTTTCGCACCTATAAAACTGGGATGTGTAAGATCAACGGGGCCATCAAGTATCGCAATACAAATTCGATTATCACCTAAGGTTTCCTCCCAAATATTTTGGAGGCCCGGTAGGGACTCGACTTTGTGACTAGTCTGATTAACAGACAAGATATGGTTCCACTAAGGTCCGAGAACCTTCGGGTTCCTGGAGTATTTTCTTTGCAGATTCGCTCAAGGAAACAATGTAATCCGGCCCCCACATTTGAAAGGGTGGGAAGGATTGGCTTCCATGGTTAATGATGCCTTTTCGCCTGGTGAATTGCCTGGGGAAGCTTAAAGGCTCCTCTCTTTTTGCAACAGGAGTGGACTTTAGGGAGGATAAAACTCTTGCAACGAATTTGTCATCCCCGGACTCCCTGTTTTTATCAATAGCGGCAGCTAACATGACCAATCTTCTCTTTTCATCTCACCTACTTAGGATTATAGATTATCAGGCTCAAAACCGCAATGCCCCCTATCGGTTATCCTAAAGGAAATCTCGCAATAAGGGGGCTATAGTTGGTGGGTATTTGGCGGGAATTTCGCCTATATTCGCAAACTGTATGTCTTCAAACGAAATTGGACCAAAGTTGGAATTTAGCTAGAGACACATTTGTAGAAAAACCAGCTTTACAACTTCTCAGTAAACCCATTTTCTACTCTTCATGAAAATGTCCGCTTTGGGTCGATAGCGGATATTTGATTGCCTCTATCGAATTGCCTTCCTTTCATATCATAGGCCTAATCGCTTAGCTTTTAAGTCCGAAATCCCTCATCCCCGCCAATCAGTCCAGTAGTTTTTTAAATTCCTCTTCGTTTAAAACAGGGACGCCCAGTTTTTCGGCTTTGGTAAGTTTGGATCCAGGGTCGGCGCCCGCGACCACATAATCGGTTTTTTTGGAAACGCTGGTTGTGATCCGGCCGCCCTGTTCCTGAATTTTTTCCTTCGCCGATTCGCGCGACAGGGACTCCAGCGTTCCGGTTAAAACAAATTGTTTTCCCTTCAGTTTGCCTGAAGTTTCGCGGACCTCCGCCTGCATGACAATTCCAAGTTCGCTCAGGCGCCTGATTTCTTCCCGATTGATTTCTTCATCAAAAAAATCGACCAGACTCTGCGCGATTCCAGGTCCGATCTCCATGATCTCTCCCAACTCATCCGCGTCGGCCTTCAACAAATTTTCCATGGAGCCGTAACTTTGCGCCAAAACGGCGGCGGCCCTTTGTCCTACCAACCGAATCCCCAAAGCAAACAAAAGCCGGTCAAAACCCGCCGTCTTGCTTTTCTCCAAGGCGTCGACCAGGTTTTGCGCGGACTTTTCGGCCATCCGCTCAAGCGACGCCAGGTCCTCCAGTTTTAATTTGTAAAGATCAGAAAAAGTTTTGACCATTTCTTTATCGACCAGTTGATCGACGATAGCGGGGCCGAGGTGATCGACGTCCATGGCCTTGCGCGACGCAAAATGCCACAGCCGTTCCTTCAATTGCGCGGGGCAGGCGGCGTTCACGCAACGCCAGGCGGCTTCGCCCTCGGCCCGGTGCAGAGGCGTTTTACATTCCGGACAATCGCTGCGCATGACAAAGGGTTCGCCCCGGGATTCGCCGGGAATCTCCACAACCTGGACGACCTTGGGAATCACCTCCCCGGCTTTTTCGATGATTACGGTATCGCCCACGCGGACGTCCTTGCGCCGGATTTCGTCTTCGTTGTGCAGGGTGGCGCGGGCGACCGTGGAACCGGAAACCTGAACCGGTTCCAAATTCGCCACCGGGGTGATGGACCCCGTCCGCCCCACCTGGCAAACGATATCCAGAATTTTGGTCTGGGCCTGTTCGGTTTCAAATTTGTAGGCCACCGCCCAGCGCGGATGTTTGGCGGTGCTTCCCAACTTTTCCTGATATTTAATCGAGTTCACTTTGATTACTAATCCGTCGACGTCGTAATCCAAAGACTCCTTCTCGGCCTTCCACTGTTCGATCAATTTAATAACGCCTTCCAGGTTCTTGCACAAATCCCGGCGGTTAGTGGGAAAACCCATCGATTTTAATTTGTCAAAAACCTCCACTTGGGTGGCAAACGGTTCGCGGTCCATATACCCGATTTGGTAGACAAGTATGTCCAGCGGCCTGGTAGCCGTGATTTTATGATCCAACAATCGCAACGAACCGGCGGCGGAATTTCGCAGATTGGCGAACGGAGCCAGGCCGACAGCGATTCGTTGATCGTTCAATTCTTTAAATCCCGATTTGCGCATATAAACCTCCCCACGCACCTCCAGTTCCCGGATACCTTCCCGCTTGTCGTCGGGAATTTCCTCCGGAATCGATTTGATGGTTTTCAAATTAGCGGTCACGTCCTCGCCCTTGATCCCGTCGCCCCGCGTGGCGCCCCGCACGAATCGTCCGTCCTCGTAAGTCAACGCCACGCCCAGTCCGTCGATTTTATTTTCCACCACATATTCGACGTCGCTTGCGGAACCGATGTTCTTAACAACGCGATTGTGAAAATCCCACAACTCGTCGGCGTTGTAGGTGTTGTCCAGGCTGAGCATGGGAGCGCGATGCGTCGCCGCCGCGAATTTTTCCTGGACCTTGCCCGCCACCCTTTGGGTGGGGGAATCGGGCGTCGCCCATTCGGGACGCCTAGATTCCAAATCCTTCAATCGTTGCATCAACCGGTCGTATTCCCGGTCGGATATTTCCGGACGGTCCTCGGCGTAATACAAGACGTCGTGCCGCTGGATCTCCGTCCGCAGTTTTTCTATTTCCTTTTGCGCTTTATTAGAGGCCAAAACTCGCTCCAGAAAATTTTGATTTGTTATATCGACCCGCCGTTTCCGGCCCACCTTTAAATGGCGGCGCGGAAAAACAATATTGCGCAATTCCCGGCTCAACCTTATAATAAAGTATTGATCGTCATCGAAATTTATTATTACACCCGCGACAAACCATGCACATACTCGATCAGGTCAGGCTGTTTGAAGGTTTGAG
>JAJDBE010000188.1 GCA_029261515.1 Nitrospinaceae bacterium
CCAGCGTCCCGTTTTAACGTCGATGACGGCCACTTTTAACCGGATGCGGACTTCCTGGGTTTCATCAGGGACAACCGAACCCACAATGGGAACCCATGAAATGGTTTTCGTCACGAGATTCTTGGTTCCCGATTCAAGCACTCCCCAGTAGACCACTATTTTTTCCATTCCGCCCTTAGCCGCAGCATATCTCAGCGAGTTGGCATAGCTTGCGTTACTGCCATTTTGGTTTTCCGGGACTCCGGTAAAAATAGAAACGGAGAAGTGCTTTTCTAAATTTTTGACCATTTCCTCATCGGGAATCATGGCCCCCGACTGGATCAGAAGAATGGAATCTCCTTTCCTTAAATTAATGCGTTCCTTGGAAGAGTTTAAGGCGATTTCGATATCTTCATCTGAAACAATTTTGCCAGCATCAATTCCAAGCACCGCAAACTCACTGAGTTCGCCTTTGTAAAGAGAGTCCTCTGTTCCGTAATACCGTTCCGACTTGTAACCTGAATCAGATATCGACCGAACCGTGCAAGCGCTAATGGATACTGCCAACAGTAGGATTAAAACGACGGTCTTTTTCATTGCGTTATCCTCTTTATAAATATTGAACTCACTCCGTTATTTGCAGTATTACTTATTCTACGAAAAAGCTGATTCCAGCGCAATTTGAAGAATTGTCTTCATAATCATCGAAATCCCCGACATCCCTTCTTCTAAAGAACCTTGATTTATTGCCGATTAAGGAAGAAAAGGTTCTGTTTGCGACCTCAGCTCTTATACTGAATGGATACCGAAAATAATAGCAACCGGGGAGGATATCGTGGCCAGAAGAGTTGTTTCAGGAGGGGTGTTCCTTCTTATTCTGTCTTTCGCTTTTTCACTTTCGTTGGAAGCCAGGGTTTACAAGTGGGTGGATGATGACGGAAAAATCCACTATTCGGACCAGCCGCAAAAAAAATCCGAGAAAACAAAACCCTGGGTTTCGCCTCTGCCAAAAGTTTCTCCACCCAAACCCGTCCAGCAACCGAAAAAAAACAGTGAAGATTTTGACAAGTCCGTGGAAGGGTTGCTCAATCCAAAAGGAAGAGTCAACCAATGCGTGAACCTTGCTGACAAAATAGAACAGTGCCTGCCCTATACCTGCGAAATGTCTCACCCGATAGTGGGCCGATTCATGATCCAACACACGATTGCGGGAGTGAAGGACGGCAAATGCCATTACGAACAGACTATGCCTAAAAATGGCCTGATGGCCTGCAATTTTTCAGAGAGACAAAGAGAACAGTATGCCGAGCTGACCCGAGACATGTTCTCGGGCAAAACCATTGAAAGCCAACATTCGCTGGAAATGAAAGCGTCCTATAAAATGGACTCGAGTGGAAAATCCACATCGCAGTCGAGGATCACGAAGGAAAACGTCAGCTATAAGGTCGACGGTAAAAAATCAAAAAACATTCTAAACGAAGCCCTCAAAAACGCCGATTGCGTGGTCACTGGACTTTGATCTTTACTCAGTGGATGACCGGTCCTTTTTTTTCCGATACTCTTTCACCGCCAACGTTAAGAGAACAATGAAGCCGATCGTGGATATGACCACCCAGGCGATCTGGCCCGCTGTACTTTCAACTGGGCTTCGAGTCCAGAACGCGATTTGCGCCCCTGGATAGCCGATCAGTGTCAGCACTCCCACCACGATGAAAAGAAACGCCAGCCCGGCGCAACAGACGAGGAAAAACATTTTATGTTTCATTTGGCGAATCAATTCCTTTCACCTGTATCCCATTTGTCATTAACCCGCGAATCAATCACCTGAAAACCTGCTTGAAATATTTCACTCGTGAAGTGTCTCGAATCAAAGCGAATTCATTTTAAGCATCACCTTGTTTTCTGAATAAGCCGATACCAACGCGATTTGATCCTCATCCAAGGGGCGGACGGAAGAGATGAGGGTTTTGAGCTGGTCTTGATACTTCTCAAGAATTTTGAGAGCCGGGGAAAAGGGGCCGTACCAGCGACAACGCGTTTATGTTCCACAGCGTCTTTCCTGTTTTGCCTAAATATTCTTTTCTGTCTAACGTTATATTCTTATTCTTAATTTACTATTCCAGTAATTTCCTTTAACAGATTATCAATCAATTGATTGCAGATTTTACTTTTTAAATGGAAGAGTGCAAAAAAGGTCAAGTCATCCCTCTTTTTTTCCGTTGATAGGGAACAAGGTCTCTTTTTTGTGGGGGAGCCGATGACCAAATTCCAAATTTTTATTGTGAAAGGGGACTGGTAATGAGATTGCACCGAAATATTTTAGGGTTGATTAGTGTCAGCATTCTATTTTTTCTTGGGAGCGGAGTGGGATTAGCTCAGACCCCTGACGGTGAAACGCCTGCCGTAGAAACGATTTGTGACACTCAGGCGGGGGCGGCATTTGGGTTGTGCAATGCCTATTGTGAAGCGATGGACTGTGAAAGCTCCGCGCCACAAGCGTCGGAAAATGCCTGTAACCGGGTATTGGATAAATTCACGCAAATCACCGGGGCCATGCCTCCTTGTGCCATGAGTTGTGGCAATGGAATTGTCGAGCCGGATAATGGTGAACAATGCGATGACGGCAATACTATGGATGGCGATGGATGTTCAAGTATTTGTACCTATGAAATAATTGATTGATTTGGAGAAGGTAATCCTTAAAAACCAAGAATTGTGAGAAGTCTTAATCCAAAAACCGCGTTTATATTTCTGGGGTTCCTTGGCGGGTGGCTGGCAGTTGCCCCTGCTCAAGGGGCCGGTTATCTGCAGGTAATTGAACGAGAAACTCGAGAGGGTTCCCAGACCCTTTTTGTGCAAGCCCAAGGCGTGTCGTTAGGCGAGGTTTTAAGGGAAATTGCCAATAAGAGTGGCATTCAGTTCAAAGTTCCAGCACGATTGATGGATGACTCGGTCACTTTAAAAATAAAAGAACGTAACTGGGCATCGGTGGTTCATCAAGTCTTAAGGGATTACAATGGCATTTACATCTGGGATGGACCTACCCGGCTGGAGCATGTTTTTTTGCTGGATGCTCTCGCAGAAACCGGGCTTTCTCTCCCGCCTCAGATTACGAAGAAAAGCTATTTTCGCCCCAACACATCGGGTGAGCAAAAAAGAAATATTCCCAAAGGCCAAAGGATGGATTTGTCTGAGGACCAGCTAAAAAAAGTGGCAAGCGGGGCATTCAACAGTCCTCTTTCGGACCAGTTGTTCGAAGACAGCAAGATTAAAATGTTTTTAGAGCAATGGGGTATTAAAACGATCAAAGACCGGCAGAAATTGAGCCTTGCCAGGAAAGTGCGCAGGCAGGCGAGAGTAATACTGAAAGAAATAAAACGCACGGTGATGAAAAATACCATTGGCAGGGAAGGCTTCAAATCACTTCCCAATTAGTTTTCCTGAAGTAGACACCTCCACCTCGAATCTTTATTAGCACTTTATTTTCCGAATAAGCCGATTCCAGCGCGTTTTGGGCTTCAGCGAGGGGGCGGATGGAAGTAATCAGAGTTTTGAGCTGGTCCTGGTGTTTCTCCAGGATTTTAAGCGCCGGGGTGAAGGGGCCGCAGCGGGAGCCTTGGATGCGAACTTCATCGACCACGAGCTTTGTCATGTCGAGTCCATGTGCCGGCAGGCCGCAGGTGGTTTTCGCTGAAATGATTCCCCTTGGCCTGACAAGCGATAACGCCTGCGTGATGCCATCGGGATTTCCCGTTGCATCGACCACCACGTTTGCTCCCAATCCCTGGGTCAACGCTTTGATGGCGGGTTCCGCATCCTCTGGGGTGCAGGCCTGTGACGCGCCGAACCCAAGTGCGCGTTTTCTTTTTTGTTCACTGCGGGACACGGCGATCACGTGACACCCCTTGAGCGCCGCGGCAAAGACGATGAGAATGCCCAACCGCCCCGGTCCGAGAACCACTACTGTTTCACCTTTTGTTATGGGAGACATCTCGAAGGTTTGCAACGCGGCGGCAAGCGGTTCGGTAAGGGCTGCGGTGACGGGATCGAGGTTCTCTGGAATTTCGTGCAATGTCCCTGCCGCCACAAGCACTTCCTCGGCGAACGCGCCGTCGTGATTAATGATGCCGGTGACCGTGCGCTTCTGGCAATGGCTCGGCATACCCAATTCACAGGCCGGGCAGACCTCGGACATATTATAGGCCTTGCAGGTGTTGTTGATCTCCGCCGTCACCCGGCGGCCAAGCCAGCTCTTATCCACACCTTCGCCGATGGATTTGACCGTGCCGACGAACTCGTGCCCGCACACGAGAGGCAGGGGAACGGGATAGTCGCCTGAGAACAGAGCGAGGTCGGTGCCGCACACGCCTGCGGTTTCGACGCCGACCACCACTTCCTGCGGTCCGGGAGTCAGCGCTTCGCGGTCCTTGATTTCTATTTTCCGGGGAGCAGTGAGTTGTGCAATTTTGGGCATTATGAAATTGCCGTGAGTGGATGGGTCATAAATATCCCCTCATCCTAGCCTTCTCCCCAGAGGGGAGAAGGGATATTTTTATTCAGCCTCCTATATATTCATAGAAGGCTGAATAAAAAAGAGAAGAGATTTTAGTCTCCCTCTCCCTTTGGGAGAGGGCTGGGGTGAGGGTTAAGGTTCACCCTATTTATAAATCTATCGTTTCTTCTTTTTCTTCTCCTGCCACAGGATCAGCCAGTGCTGGAACAGGCGCAGGGGCTGGGTGCCGTGAAATTTCCGGCGTTTGAATTTCGGCGTCTGATCGTGTTGAAGCTTGGCAATGACGGTGGAGCCGACGGCTTCTTCTACGACAACGCCTCTTTGGGCATACTCCAGCTTTTTAGATTCGCAGACATCGAGGAAAGAAACCACCAGCCGGCAATCGAGGGGACGGTCTTCGTAAATCATGCAGGCTTGGTCTTCGCCGAGAAACGGGCAGGGCTGGTTGATGACCACATTGTGCCAGTCCACCTGGTCGAGATCTTTTTTGGAATCCAGGACTCCCCGCACTTTCTTGATGGTCCGCTGGGAACGTTCGATGATTTCTTCGAGATCGATTCCCTTTTCCTGAACCAGCTTCAGGATGCCGTCCCATTCCATCTGGGTGAGTGTGACCCCGGTATGACAGCAATGGGCGCAGCCGCGCTGGCATTGCAAAGGGGGGGCTTTTTTCTGATAGGCGTGGTCGAGAAATTTCCAGAACGCGCGCAGGGGAGTGGTCTTCTCTTCTTTTGCGTATACTTTGACCTGTTCCAGCAACTGAGCATAAGCTGTCTGGATTTCCTTTTCTGGAAATCGAGTCTGTATAAACTGCATCAATTCATCGGGGCGGGTCATGCCCTGGATGAACATGCCATTCTGATCTGCCTGTGCGGGCATAGAAATTACCTTAAAAAATACGGGTTAATATATTGATATGGTTATGGATTTCTCTAAAGAGTAGCACTCGCTGGCGGGCAAATACAATTGGAAACTGTCAGGCGGGGCAGGGTGGCAGGGTTATTTCTGGGTCTTGGAGATGTATTTCATCTGCAGTTCGTAGATCAACTGCTCGAGAAGCTTGGCTTCGTCTGCGGAGAGGTTGCCCTGGGTTTTTTCTTTCAGCATCAAGAGCATGTCGATGGTCTGTTGAACGGCGGGCAGATTGGTCTCGGCTTTCCCTGTGGTCGGGTCGGGCATGTCTCCCAGATGATAAAAAGCGGAAGACGTGAGAGACAGGACAAACGTGGAAAAATCGATTTGGAACTGTCCGCCTTCGTGTTCGTGCTGGGGCGCTTCTTCTTTTTTGGGTTCGGCGGCTTTCGCCTGTTCCTGGGTATCGGCTTCCTCTTCAGAAAGCTGGGAGGAACGTTTATCCTTGATGACAAATCCTTCGTCTTCTTCTTTACCCATTAGTTGGTTCCGATCAAAATTTCAGCACTATTTTTATTAGCCGGAGGTCAGTTTTCATCTTCCTGTCCGGCAAACAGCCGGACGGAGAATCCGAGAACAATGATGATCAATCCCAGCATGAGGGAAAGGTAGCCGTCCCCCTCGATAAATTCCATGTAGGTTTTTCCCGCTACTGGCCATTGCCGGATCACCCCCACGATAACAAAAATTTCTCCTACTCCGAGGAGAATGTATTTCATCCACCGGAGGCTTTTTTCTTCGGAGTTCAATTTCGCATCCTGCGTCATGAGGGCTTGTTACGATGAAACGGTCTAACCCATAGAAATCTTTAGTCCCGGCGAATGGTAGCAAATCGCCAAATTTATGTCAAAATAATCGTAGGGCTGTTGTTGCGCTTGAAAGGTTCTGCTACCATTGCCGACATTATGAGAGTAATGCCTTATTTTTTAATCATTACAGTGTTGATCCTGGGCGGGTGTTCGACCTCCCAAATAGCCGCGCGTATGGCGCTGCCTCTGGTGGAGGGGCAGTATGCCGCTATCCAGGAAGAAATGGACCCGCATCTGGCGGAAAGGGCGATGCCTGCGAGTCTCAAGATGATGGAAGGCTTGCTGAAGGAGGACGGCAAAAACCGGGTCCTCCTCAACACCCTGGCGGAAGGCTTTTGCGGTTACGCGTTCAGTTTTCTGGAAGACACCACCCCCGACCGGGCGGCGGACCTTTATATGCGTGGGAAAAACTATGCGGTGCGCGCTATTTTTGAAGAAACCCGAATTGAAGATTTTGACCAGTTGGCCCCGGAACCGTTTAAAGCGGCTCTGGAGAAAATGAATGAAGGAAATGTTCCCGCCTTGTTCTGGCTGGGCCAATGCTGGGGCGGGTGGCTGATGCTGAGTCTGGATATTCCCAAAGCGTTTGCGGATGTATCGAAAGTGCAATGGATGATGGAGCGGGTGATCGAACTCGACGAGTCCTATCATTATGGCGGGCCGCATATGTTCCTGGGTGCGTTTTATGGAAGCCGCAGTAAGCTTCTGGGAGGAGATCCGGAAAAATCCCGCCGCCATTTTGAAGAAAGTTTAAAATTCTCCGGCGACCGGTTTCTCGTCAACCGCCTGATGTATGCCAAAACCTACGCGGTGCAGATTCAGGACAGGAAGCTGTATGAGGATCTATTGCAAGCGGTGCTGGAAACCCCTGCCGATATTCTTCCGGAAAAGCGGCTGGCCAATGAAGTGGCGAAAGTGAAAGCGAAGCGACTATTGGAGTTAACCGATGATATTTTCTGACCTGAAATCCTCTTTATATAGATTCATTTTTTTCTGGACGGTGTGCCAGATATTGGCGCTTGGCGGAGGGACCGCAGTTGCGGCGGATAAGAAAACGCGCATCAAGTTTGCCACGCTGGCTCCCGAAGGCTCTTCCTGGATGAAGGAAATGCGGCGTCTGGCCGAGGAGGTGGAGAAAAAAACCGAGGGCCGTGTCCGCTTCAAGTTCTATCCCGGCGGGGTTTCAGGAGATGAGATCGACGTGATCCGTAAAATGCGGGTGAAGCAGATTCATGCCGCGGGGTTCACTGGAGTGGGCCTTGGAGAAATTCTGCCGGAAGTGCGGGTTCTGGACCTGCCGTTTCTTTTCGATACCGACCAACAAATCCAGCACGTCTACACCAAAATGAACGATTATTTTGCCGCCCGCTTTGAAGAGAAGGGTTATGTTCTTCTCGGTTGGGTGCCAGTGGGATGGATTCAATTCTATTCGACGCAGGAGATTGTTTCGGTCGAAGATGTGAAGAAGACCAAGCCCTGGATGTGGGAGGGCGATCCTCTGGTTCAGGCAACCTACAATGCCCTGGGGGTCAAGCCCGTGCCGCTTTCAGTGACGGATGTGTTGATGTCTCTGCAAACCGGATTGGTGGACACGGTTTACGCATCGCCTCAGGGCGCTCTGGCACTGCAATGGTTCACCAAGGTGAAATACATGTCGCAGGTGCGCATGGGCTATGCGACGGGAGGCGTGTTGATTTCCAAGAAAGTCTTCGACAGTCTTCCCGATGATTGTAAACCCATCCTCAAGCAGTTGAGCAAGAAGTATCTTCAGCAATTGGTGGAAACCATTCAGAAAGACAACGCCAGTTCGATAAAAGTCATGCTGGATAATGGAGTCAAGCTGACCGCAACGCCGGATAAGAAAGTCATTGAAGAGTTTCATCAGGCGGGAGCGGTTGCCAGAAAAAACATGGTTGGTAAACTATTTTCCCAGGAACTGCTCGATACCGTGTTGTCCCACCTTCAGGAACTGAACTGAAAATGAGTTTTCGCAGATAAAAAAATCCCCCCTTGTTCCATCTTCCTTTATAATCGCCCGCATCCCTTCGTTGGCCGGAAGAGTTTTTCGATCCCTTCAATAGCGGGTCGATTTCCTCTCCATTGAATAATAAGCTATTGATAATGCACATTTTGGGTTGATTCTCTCACTAAAAAAAGTATATTTAATCAACACCCTCACATTATCGTTTTAATCCGTTCAAGCATCCGTATGCCAAAAGGCGCATCGGTATATTGGATCTCATTGGGGCATGAATTGGCACAGGTCAACAAACACAGCAGAGCACTGGTCTGGGCGGTTTTATGGTTGGTCTTTTTGGTGGCGCAAAGTCATGCTGAAGTTTTAGAACCAGAGGAAAAACGGCAGTACTTTACGCACAGCATTTCCGAACCGGGTTCTCAATCGACGCTGTCTTCTCAATCCACTTGTGGGGGCTGTCTGGAAGAAATGGGCGTCCTGGCGAAAGCAAGTGAAGGCAAGCCGACCCTACGCAGGGTTTCAGATGCCCCTGATAAAGACCCGCCCAAGATTAAGCTCAACGGTGACTATTTTCTTGGAATTTTTTCAGATACCAAACATATCCTGCTGTCGCCTTTGAATTGGGAAGCGTCGGATTGGATTACCGCGTCTTTGGTATTGGGAACTGCCGGGGTATTTTTTGCGCTGGACAATGACATCCGGGAATTTGTTCAGGACAATAGAAGCGGCGGCACCGATGACACTTCCGCTGTATTCGAACCGTTTGGCAACGGCGCATACACAGCACCGGCTATGGCAGCGTATTACCTATACGGTCGTATTTTTAAAAATGAAAAGGCAGAACGGGTGGCGTTGCTGAGCGCCGAGAGTTTTGCGATTACCGGGCTGTTTACCTTTGCCCTCAAATACACGTCAGGAAGGAGTCGTCCCGGAGTCGGGGTGAATTCGGGTGACTGGAACGGACCCGACTTCGAGGAGATTTCTTTCCCCTCCGCGCACACCTCCACTGCTTTTGCCATTGCCACGGTTTTTGCCACGGAATATGAAAATAACCCGTTTATTCCTCCCATTGCCTACGGCATTGCGACGCTGACAGGGCTATCGAGACTCAACGACGACGAACACTGGGCGTCGGACGTGTTTTTAGGCGGAGCGCTGGGTTATTTCGTGGCCAAAACTGTTTTAAAGCTGCACAGCGATAAAAAAGGCAGGCACTACACGATCTATCCCAAAGTTTCCAAAAAGGAAACCGGATTGCAGTTTGTCTATCGCTTCTAGGTGGAGTTATTTAAATCGGCAGAAGAGAAAAATCATCAGGAAGCAGTTTGTTTTAATTTAAATAATGTGATTTTGGCATCCTGCAAGAGCAACTCATGCACTTTTGACAGGAAGTCAAAAAGTTCTTTATTATTTTCCTCCAAATTGATTTGCACCATCGCATAATAGCCCGCCCCTTTGGAGATGTAGGTGTCGATTTCCTGAGGACTCAGTTTTCCATGATAGCCCAGGGTCCATCCCTTGCGGTCGCTGTAGTAGAAGGTATGCGGCCTGTGGGCGCCAATGTCCTGCAGCAGGATCAGTTCGCCCTGGTTTGTATTTTTTTTGATAGTGGCGCCGATGTCGATGTAATCCAAATTGTAGTTCAGGCGTTTGTTCAGTTTGTAGACGGAATGGATCGGGATGAAAAGAATCATGAGCAGGACCAATCCCGTTTTGTAATCTTTTTTCCAAGCCGAAAGATCATGTGTTGCAAAAAAACCGGCCAGAAACCGGCCAATAAAAATGCACCCGACCGGGATGATGGGCAATTGATAATATTCATGAACCCGGTTGCCCACGGCGGCGATTAAAAAATAGGCGCAGACGCAACCGAACCAGACGTGAAACAGGTATTGTTCCTTGCGCTCGACTTTGGCGATCATTCCGAGAATGAGAAAAACAAAACCTGTAAACGCAAACATCTTCTCTGCCACCCGCGTCCAAAAGATAAGCTTATAAAATTTGTAATCCAGAAGAGTGTCTTGATTGGCCAGTTTGTCATTGTCGATCCAGATGTTTGCTCCGCCATGAGTCTGGGCGTGCAGGTCCGCCATGTGGCTGTACCAGAGAAACGGCGGTGTGAGAGCTAAAAGGACGAACAAATATAATTTGTATTGAGTGAAGATTTTTCCTCTGAATTTCAAGCAGGCCAGGAATAGAAGGGGGCCGCCCATATAAAGGGCGGGCAGTTTTATAAGAAAAGTGAACGTTGCGAACAAACAGGCCAGGATGAAATGTTTCCACTCGTCCGTGTCCAGCCATCGAGTAAAAAAATAAAGCAGGCCGATGGAGAAAAACAGCATTGCCGATTCGGGCATGAAAGTGCGGGTGTAATAAATCGCTAACGGAAGGACAGCGAATGCTGCGATGGCGGCTACAGCGGTGTTTTTATCGAAATATCGTTTCCCTAGAAGATACAGCATCCACATGGAACCCAGAGAAAACGCAATGGCAACCAGGCGGCCCAGCATGTCGTGAAAGCCAATAATTTTATAGAGCAGGGCCACAAGGTAGGAATAAACCGGAAATTCAAACTCATAGTGTTCGACGGCCCAGTTGGTGGAAGGGGTGAACAGGTTCATATGCCCGGTGAAAAAGTTTTTTGCGACAGTGGCGGTCAGGGTTTGCCGCCAGCTGTGAAAATCGAGCAGAGGATTGGTGACGCCCCATAGCCTAAACGCCAGAGCGATGAGAAAAATAACGAGCAATGCCTTGGCATGCGTGTCCGGTTTCAAGGTTGCCAATATGCTTTTTTCTTTCATCAGGTTATTTTTTTTCCGCCCAGAGCGCCAGTTTTTCCCGGAAGATTTTGGCGTTGTGGCGGATGTCTACGGGAAATTCGGGGTGGATGAGAAAATGTTTTATCCCCTTGGTGTGAGAATGCAAAGCGCCTGAATCCGCAAGTTCCTTGATGAAGGCTTCCCGCTCTACGGATGTTAGGGCCGGACTTTTATTTTCCAGTTCGACGACGATCACAGGCTGCTGTTGACCCATTTTGCCCACTCCTACCAGAGCGGAGCGTTTGACCTTGGGGTGCAGGTTGAAGATGGCCTCACAGGGAATCGTGAACAGGGTTTCGGTTTCGCTGATGACCCGGTGGCTTTTCCTGCCGCAAAACCACAGCCGTTCCTTATCATCCAGCCATCCCAGGTCGCCCATTCTATGCCAAATGCGATTTGCATCAACTATTTTTGCCAGGCGATTGGCATCGTCGTGGTCGAAATAGGTTTGCGTGACCCATTCGCCCGCGACAACGATCTCCCCGATCTTCCCTTGCTCAAGTTGCAATCCTTCCTTCCAGGCGGGAATGGGATCGTCCGTAATTTTTATGATTTTAAGCTGAATGCCAGGAACGGAACGGCCCACGCAAATCCCGCGTCCTTCTTCAGTTTGCGTCCATGTTTCGTTGAGAATCTCTTTTCTGTCTATGGACGCGACGGGTAAAGCCTCGGTCGCGCCGTAGGGAGTGTAGATTTTGGCCTGGTCATCGAGAATCCGGTCGAATCGTTTGAGCAAGGGGCCCGGAACCGGCGCGCCAGCCATGAGAATTCGTTTCAAAGAGGGCAGGCGGATGTTTTTTTCGAGACAGTATTGGCTGACAGTGTTCCAAAGCGCCGGCGAACCAAAACTGTTGGAAATTTCATAATCCTGAATAGGACGAATGATTTTTTCGGGATCGACTTTGGCGGGGCGTGTGAAATCCATTTCCGGTAGAACACACGTTAGCCCCATACTGGTGCTGAACAAGCCGAAAAGCGGAAACGTCGGCAAATCTTTTTCACCGGATTGAATGCCAAAACTGGATTTCAGGATTTCTACCTGCTTAGCAAACATGCCATGTGTGTAAAGCACGCCTTTGGAAGGCCCGGTACTGCCGCTGGTGAACAGAATGGCGGCGGCATCATTTGCCTCGGTAGCGACTGGATGGAAATCCGCAGACCCGGATTTTTTGACCTGCTCGAGTGTTTTGCCTCCCCAGAACCAGCGGCGGCCCACGGTGACACAAGTCTCAACGGAACGAAAAGCTTGGGTAAAAACTTTTCTCGCGGCGTGCGCCAGAGGAATGGCGATCATGCCGCTTGGGATTGCCTGTTCAATGCACTGAAGCGTATTTTTGCGGCCCAGCCCCGGATCGATCAAAACCGGGACTGCTCCCGTTTTGAACAGGGCATAGGTCAGAGTGATGAATTCGATACCGAAGGGGACCAGAAGCAATACGCGGTTTCCTTTGGCGATCCCCAATCGGGAAAGGCCCGAAGCCAGCCGGTTGCTTTCTGTGTGCAGTTCCTCGAAGCTCACGCTGTGGTTTTGCCAGGGCACGATGATGGCGGGAGCATTGGGAGTGTTTCGCGCGACCTGTTCCAGAGTGGCGGCAATATTCTTAACCTTCATGGTTTTTTCAAGGCAGGTTCAATGCCGCTTTTGCCAGGGAAAGAGAGACTTTCCTTTTTTGGATAAAGGATTCCCGGTTGATTTTCTCTATGGAGTTTTTGATGGAAATAAAATCTCTCGGAATGCGGATGAGCAGGTAGCTGATGATTTTTTCCGGAATGATCAATCCGATGTCGTTTGCCAGCTTGATGATGATTTTGGCAGTAGTGGCATCGTCGATGGGTTTTATTTCTGCCGTCATTCCCCACTGGAAGCGGGAAGTCAGGTAGCTTTCCGTGGCGGTGAGTTTTTCCGGGCTAAAAGTTCCTGTGAAGACGGCGCGTTTTCCATTTTCCACCAGGGTGTTGTAAATATGGTACAGCTTTTCCTGGGCCTGGGGTTTGCCGGAAACAGGCTCCACGTCGTCGAGAAGGAAATAATCCACGTCCCTCAATTGATTCACCGAATGATTGATTTCCTCCGACCGCACCGCTTCGATTTTCTCGACAAAATCCCGGCCATTCAGAAAAATCACCGTTTTTCCCGGTTGCGTTTCAGAAAGTTGGTTGCCAATCGCCATCAACAGATGGGTTTTACCCAGGTTGTGGTCCCCGTAAATATAAAGGGTGTTGTAAGGGAGATTGTCAGCCGAACCGATTTCTCCGGCCACTTTAAAGGCGAATTCGGACCCTTCTGAAACCACAAAATTGTCGAACCTGAATTCCGGGCGCGAGGGGAAATCCAAAATAAGCTGGCGAAAGAAAGCTCGGGTCTCGGGCATTTAATCATGGGACCGGAGCTTGAAGGCGGCCCCGGATTATAATGTTTTTATCATTGCGTGTTGGTGGGGGGATTTTAACATTTTTTGAAGAATTATTTGGGGCCAACTTGGATTTCCAGATGCGTTTTGATCCAGGGTTCCGTGACAATCAGCGTGCACACCCAGCCTTCTTTCTCATAATTCAGGATCATGCCGTCGTGTTCCATGGCGTTGATCATCTTCCAACCTTGATTGATCATGGCATTCTGATAGTAATTGACCACTTCCTGAGAGCCGTTCCAGCCTGAGAAATACATCCGTCCCACTTTAATAGACCCGCTTCCCGATTCATAAACAAATGACTTTTCCCGGTTGGCCTTGAAACCGTTAGGGACGGGAACATCGTCGAATGGGTAGGCGACGTCTGAAAACCCTCCGGCAGGATCGGAGCCATCCGCAGTGGTCGTCTGGGTTAAGGCGCACCCGGTCATGGAAACCAGCGCCAGGGCTAAAGTCAAAAATAGTGAGACAAAATTTAATCGATTATCCATTTTCAGCGAGGGACCTCCCAAAGTAAGCGACTAATAATCCGATTAACATGAGAAGCAGGCCGATGCTCCGCAAGGTGTTGTTGGGGACTTCGGGAATTTTCTGGGCAAAGGCTTTCACCTGTGCAGGAAAACAAAAGTAGGGAATGCCTTCAAAAACCATCATTAATCCCAAAGCGGCCAGAAAAAGGCTCATCGGTAATACCTGTTTGATGCATTATTTAGAAGTGACCGGACGAGAGAAACCCTTTACAGAAGCCGTTCCGGGGATTAACCTGAAGGGAAGTATTATGTTTCAGGGAATCGCTTTTTTCCGGTTTTGCTATCTTGAAGCCAGGAAACGATCAGAGAAAAATAGGTCAATTTGGGCGATTTAATGGCGCTCCTCAGGGGTGTTCAATATTTATCGCGTCCGGCCCAGTCGAGCAAAAATAGCTCAACTGTTTGATTTATTATCTTTTATCCCGTTCTAGGAGTCAACAGGTATTTGAGAAAGGCCCACTTGGGTCTCTAAATGAAGTTGTATTAAAAGTTTTGACCATTATATAATGAGCAATTGCTGATAAATTTTTTAGAATCCATTGAATTGACGCTTGGGTCTAATGAATTGATGCGGCCTGCTTTTGCGGGGTCGAAATAAAATCAAATCGCTTTTTGAGCGATCAAACCCTGACAACCACCGGCGACTTTGTTTTCTTGATTTTATCCGATTGTCTGTTTCGGCGAATGTGCGGGTAAATTAAGAAAAATTAATGCTTTTTTAACATTTCTTTAATTTGTTTTTTTGTAGTCTTTAATCAGGAAGTCATGAAAAGGGGCGCTCCTTTTTGAATATTGTCATAGTGATTTTCAGGAAAACTCCGTCAGGGATTTTGAGCACTCCATAAATTAAACGTATTGCGAGGTTGACACATGAATGTAAAAATCGGCAAATTTTCCATCGTTTTATTTCTTGCCTTAACCTTACTATTGCCCCTCTCGATGGGAAACAATGTCAAGGCCACGGCTCTTCTTAACAATGCGTTTGCATTGAGCAGCGA
>JAJDBE010000189.1 GCA_029261515.1 Nitrospinaceae bacterium
AATAATGAAAGAATGACCCCACCCGGCCTCCCCTTGCTAAGGGGAGGAGTTTTTAAGTTCCCCTCCTTGGCAAGGAGGGGCTAGGGGAGGTCTTCAGTCTAAAATTTGATTATGGAAAATTATCCTCGACGATTCATTAAAGCCGGCTTGATCTACGCTCTCCTGGGCGCAATTCTGGGGGTGGCGATGGCGATTGAACCCTCTCTTGCAGGGCGGGTCCGGTTTGTTCACATCCACCTTAACCTATTGGGATTCATGACCATGATGGTGGCGGGGGTGGCGTTTCACGTGCTTCCCCGGTTCAACGCCCGGCCCGTGCCCTGGCCCGCTGGGGTCAAATACCAGTTTTACCTGCAGAACATTGGCCTTGTGGGGATGATGGTTTTGCATATGTTGCGGACGACTTGGCGCGGCGGATGGTTTCAGGAGCTTTTTATTTTATTCGCGGCTTCGGCCGGAGTGGCCATAGGATTGATGTTCTATAACCTGTATTTCGTTCTTCTGCCCGCTAAAGATACGGAACGGCCCAGTGAAGTTACAGGCGACATGAAAGTGGCGGCAGTGCTCGATCAGTTTCCTCAAACCATGCCTGTGTTTTTAGAGAGTGGCTTTTCATCGCTTGCCAACGCCACCGCTAGAAAAACCTTCGCTAAAGTGGTCAGCATCGAAAAAGCCTGCCAGAAACACGACGTCGACAGTGCTGAATTTTTGCGCAAACTGAACGCCGCCATTGCCGGCAAACCCGCATCGGCGGCTCCTGTGGCAACACCCGCTATGGAAGAACCGCAACCCGCAGGCAAAACCATTCAAGAAGGGGAGATGTGCCAGGCGGATACGATGGTGGGGAGTCTTATCAAAGTTTACCCGGCGACCAAAACCGTTTTTGAAAAACATTACGGTGAAGGCTGTTTTTCCTGCCCCGGCCAGGTTTTTGAGACGGTCGAGCAAACCGCCCACATGCACAATGTCGATCCCGGTCTCATCCTGAAAGAGATCAATGAGGCAATCACAGCGGAAACCAGTAAAGATTGAACCGCAAAGACGCAGAGAGCGCAAAGAAAGAAAAAGAAGATTATTTTTTTATGTGTTTAATTATCTAATCTCAAAAAGTAGTCAGATAGAGTGGTTTTGGTTTTTTAAACCTCTGCGTCCTCTGCGTCTTTGCGGTGAAAAGGATGGATTTTAACTTTTGGTGGGGCGGTGGGGATAGAAAAAGAATCCTTTAAGGAATTCGTTCTGGATCAGCTTCGCGCGTTGGGGCCTGTGGATTGCAAGGCGATGTTTGGCGGCTACGGGCTTTATTGCGATGATATCTTTTTCGGCATCATCTCCAAGGGTCAGCTTTATTTTAAAACCGACCAGGCGACCGTTGCCAATTATCTGGAGAAAGGCATGCAGCCGTTTCGGCCCAACGCCAAGCAGACCTTGAAAAACTATTATGAAGTCCCGGCGGAAATTTTAGAGGAAGAGGAGGAACTCGCCAAGTGGGCGAGAAAATCGGTGGAGATACGTCCTTAAAGGGTATTTTGCTTATGATTTTGAGGACAATACAAACCTCAGGCTATTGTCCACCAGCTTTTTGAACCTCGGTTTATCCTCTATGATTTTCTTGGGAAGAATAACATAGTCTTTTTTGACATGCCCTTTGGCAAAGTATTTTAAATACCTCACGCCGCTTTCTTTTATCAGCTCGTCTATTTTGTGCGGAGAGAGTTTTAAAGCCAGCCCGAACTTTCCACAGGAAATAAAGATGTGGCCTTCCACGTAACCTGCGACGGCTCCAAAACAGTTTTTAAATTCCAATTGGTGCGTCCGGGATAATCTGGGGCGGGTGAGGGAAAGTAATTTTTCAATTCTATCCAGGTATCGGTTTCCCGGCGTCACGCTCATTTTTTCTTTGCGTCCTGCCAGTACTGTTCCATCTCTTCAAGCGGCGTGTCCTTTAGCTCCTTGCCCTGTTTCGCCACTTCCTTCTCGATATGCTGGAAACGTTGGATGAACTTGTTATTGGTTCCGCGTAACGCCTCCTCGGCGTCGATCTTTTTGAAGCGGGCGATATTGACCAGGACGAACAGAATGTCTCCCAGTTCTCCGGTGGTGTCTTCGTCTTTTCCGGCAAGCACCGCTTCCTTGAACTCGGCGACCTCCTCATCCAGTTTGTCGAATACTGCGGTGATCTGATCCCAGTCGAACCCGTGCTTGGCCGCTTTCTTTTGCAGTTTTTGCGCCCGCATCAGGCCGGGCAGTTGTTTGGGGATTCCATCCAGAACCGATTTTCTGTGTGAATTGCTTTTCTCGGTCTTTTTGATCTCTTCCCATTGATGCACCACTTCATCTGGCGTGTTGAGTTCGCCATCCTGAAACACATGCGGATGCCGCCGCACCATTTTTTCACTGATCGCTTCGATGACGCCGGTGATGTCGAACTGATTGTTTTGCGCGGCGATTTTGGCGTGAAACAGAATCTGGTACAGGAGATCCCCTAATTCATCCTTAATTTCTTCCGGATTGCCCTTGTCCAGCGCTTCCAGCGTTTCGTAGACCTCCTCCACCAGATAGGGTTTGAGCGTGGCGTGGGTTTGCACTTTATCCCACGGGCAGCCGTTTTCGCTCATCAGCGTGTCCACAATGGCGGCGAGGTTCTTAAAGGCGGTTGCGGGATCGTTCATGCGGTCTCCAAAAAAATATTATTCGATGAATTCCAGAATCACCGAATCAGCCAGGAACAGGCCCTTGGGCGACAGAGCGATCCGGTTGTTAGCCACAGTGATCAATTTTTTTGCCAGCAGGGAGTCCACCACGTTGCCGTAAGCCTTATCGAACGATGTTTGAAAGCGTTCCTCAAACCGATCAATGGCCAGGCCTTTAAGCAGCCGAAGGCCCAGCATAAGGGTTTCTCCCATCGCCTTGCCGGGTTCGAGGGTTTCTTCAAATTCGACGGCAGTGCCTTTATCTTGAATTTCGCGGATGTAGCGCGAGGGCAGATTGCAGTTTTTGAATCGGACGCCGCCTAAATAGGAAGACGCTCCCGCTCCCAGGCCCAGAGTTTCGCCGTTGTTCCAGTAGATCAGGTTGTGGCGGCTTTCCCTGCCGGGTTTGCAGAAGTTGGAGATTTCGTAATGCTGGTAACCGGCTTCGGTCAACGTCTGGATCGTTCGTTGGTACAGTTCCAGTTGAAAGTCTTCTGGCGGCATGGTGAGTTTGCCCTGGGCATGCAGCTTATGAAACACCGTTCCCGGTTCGATGGTCAGGTTGTAGGTGGAGAGATGATCCGGGTGTTTGGCCAAAGCCTGCGCCAGATTGCTTTCCCATTGCGGCATGGTTTGGCCGGGGAGGGCGAACATCAGGTCGAGAGAGAGATTGTCGAATCCCGCTTCCCGTGCCGTGGCGACGGTCAGATGGATTTCTTCGACGCTGTGCACCCGTTCGAGAAGCTTCAGCTGATCTTCGTGAAAGGATTGCACGCCGATGCTGATCCGGTTATAACCGGAGTTTTTAATGGCTTGTAGAAGGTCGAGGGAGACCGTGGCCGGGTTGGCTTCCAGCGTGATCTC
>JAJDBE010000190.1 GCA_029261515.1 Nitrospinaceae bacterium
CTGAGTTTATTCCCATTTAAGAGGAATGCCATGAATAAGATATTGACTTTTTTAATGATTAGCTTTTTCTGGGTCAGCCCGGCGCTCGCCGGCGCTCCTGTTGCGGGCGATAAGGCTCCTGGTTTCACGTTGAAATCAATGAATGGAGAAACTCTGTCCCTGGAATCCTTAAAGGGCAAAGTGGTGTTGGTGGGGATGTTTCACATCTGTGTGCCCTGCATGAATCAGGCGATGGAATTCAACAAGGTGCGCGACCAGATTGCATCGGATAAGCTGGTCATCGTGGGAGTCAACACCAGTGGCGACTCCAGGCAGGATGTGGCGGACTATCTCAAGGGATTTCCACAGCCGGTTAAGTTTCCCTATTTTCTCGACCCCGAAATGTCCGTGCACAAGGCTTATGTGCAAAGAGACATGCCGACGGTTCTCATTATAGACAGCGAGGGGGTTCTAAAAGCCCGGTCGCCTTCCGTTGGCGCCGACCAACTGGTTCCCTACCTCAAAAAACTGCTGTAAACCGCATTTTCTACAGTCTCCTGCCCCCTGTTTCTGAGGGCGGCAGGGGGGCTTTTTCCCTCCCAAGACGTGTAAACCGCAAAAAATCCATACTTTACCTCCCAAAAACGCAGAAATTATTTGCTTTACATGCACGATAGGTGTTCTAATAGAAGAAAGCATTATCGCCATAACTTCAATATTATTATAGGTTTAGAATTCAAACATGGATTGCCAGTTGCACACCATTTCTTTGGGAAAACTTTTCCGGGCGGGAGTTTTTTGCGCGGTTCTTTTTGCCGGGTCACTGATTTACGGGACAGGGGAGTCCGGGCAGATTTCCGCAACTTCTCAAGCGTATGAGTTGCAGTTGAACTCTTTTAAAGTGAAATCCAACGCCCAGCGGTTTTTCAAGCGCCTGGAAAAGAAAGGCTACAAACCCTTCATGACGTATACCCAAGAGAAGGAACCTTGGTTCAAAGTGCGGCTGGGTCCGTATCCCAATTGGGAGGCGGCAAAAAAAGTTTCAGAGGAGTTGAAGCAAGATCATAAATTAGCTTCCCTGATCCTGTTGTCAACGGAACATGCAGTGCCTCCTGTGGTCAGCAAGGTTTCCATCCGAGCGCAGCAAAAGCCAGTGCCGGTGAAAAGGAAGAATCCGCACGCACCCAATGTAAAAAAGGTAAAGAACGTTTCAACGGCCCCTGAGAACAACGGAAATTCCATCGACGTTGTTCTTCTGCAATTCCTGGCCTGGCAAAGGGCCTTGCAGGAGAAACAGCTGGATTCCTATTTTTCATTTTATGCGAAAAATTTTCAAAGTGGAGGAACCCCGTTTGAGGATTGGGAGCAGGGCCAGAGAAAATCCCTGGCTGACTCCAATCAGCTTAAAATCGAGGTGGAAGATATTGAGTTCCTGGAAAAAGGCGATACCATTGAAATGTCTTTCATAGAGAATTTCCAGTCCGACGTTTTTTCCGAACTTCGCCACAAAGTCATGATCTGGAAGAAACTCAAGGGGCAATGGAAAATTGTCAAAGAATCCTCCGAGCCTGCCTGACGGCGGTAAGATTTTGCCGTGACCCGGTGGCCCTCTTTTCTCTCTCTTGCCGCAAAGCCCGAGCATGCAGTTATTTTATTTCGCCAGAATCGATATTCAATATGAAGACGCCAGCGCCCGGCATGTCATCGAATTTTGCCGGCAATTTGCCGAAAAAGGGCATTCGGTCACCCTGTTCGTTCCCGACCTGGGTGTGCCCAGAATCGTCAAAGGAATCTCCGTCGTCTATGTTCCTGTGTTGACGAAAAAACCCGCCGTCACTTTTTTTTCCTTTTATTGTTCACTTTTTTTCTATTTCCTAAAACACTACTTAAAAAATAAGCCGGACATCGTCTACACCCGCCACCAGCAAATGGAGTGGATGGTGACCTGGCTGCGCTATGTGCTGGGTTTTACGTATGCGATCGAAGTCAACGGCCTGACGGCGGTTGAGCTGAAGATCAATAAAAGTCCCTCATGGGTCATGGCCATGACCCGGTTTCTGGAATACTGGTCGTTTCGTATGCCGCATAAAATGGTGACGTCTTCCCCACAGATTAGGGACATTCTTTGCGACGAATACGGATTGAAGCCGGATCATTTTCTGGTGGTCAGCAACGGCGCCAATCCGGATATTTTTTACCCGATGGATCAGAAAGAGTGCCGCAAGCGGCTGGGATTGGATGCTGGAAAAACGTATCTCATCTTTATAGGTTCCTTAAAGAAATGGCATGGGTTGCAGCAGATTATTCTCGCCCTGCCAGAACTTGCGAAAAAGTTTCCCAATATCCATCTCATGGTCGTTGGCGACGGGGAACAGCGGTCGGCTCTGGAAAAAATCGTTGGCGAAAATCATCTCGATGAATATGTCACTTTTTTTGGCGAGAAAGCGTTTGAAGAAGTGCCTCATTACGTCAACGCCGCCGATATCTGTCTCGGTTCCTTTACCGATAAACCGGGAATTTCTCCACTCAAAATTTACGATTACATGGCGTGCGCGAAGCCCATTGTCAGCAACGCAGTCGGCGGCATGGAAATGCTTTTCCGCGAGCACAATATAGGGCTGCTGGTGGCATCTCAGGAGCCGCAAGCCTGGGTGGAACCGATTGTTAAGTTGATCGAGAATCCCGCCTTAAGAAACGAATTGGGAAAAAATGGCCGCCAGGCCGTTTTAAGTGATTTCAATTGGGCCAGTATTTGTGAGAAAATCGAAGAAACCTTAGAGGCTCTTCGATTTTCTAAATGATGGTCATTCGTTTTTTCCTTTCTATTTTTCTGGTTACCGCAATTTGCCAAACCTCTTGGGCGTTTGACTGGGATTTTGAAGGCCGGGTCAAAACCGGCAGTTCCTATATTTTCGATTCCCCTCCCAATCATAAGGATTTTGACAGTGAAGCCGAGCTGCGTCTTGGAGTGTTGGGCAATGCCTGGACGAAAGATGATTGGACGTTGGATTACGAATTGTCCGCCGATGCCAAGTTGGCCGATGGACCCAGTGTGCAATCGGGGTTGCGCCGGGAAAGCGATGTGGACTTTTTCCGCGCCTGGCTGAGACTGGGAAATGACCGCATGAAAATCCGCGGCGGGCGGCAGAAAATCCTGTTCGGTTCGGGATTCGTTTTTCGCCCTTTGGGATTATTCGATACCCGCGATGTGACCGGCGTCGTCCCGGAAACGCGCGGGGTCGACAGCGTGCGGGCGACTTACTTTTTCGACGAGACCACGTTGGTGGAAGGCTGGGCCGTGCCGGGCAAGCTGGACAACCATGTGATTGCCGGAGGACGTTGGGAAGCGCTGGTGGCTGGGTTGGAAACCGGCGCGGTGATTCAGTACCATCCCAAAACGGATCTGGACGATCTGGCGCAATTCTCCCAGGAACTGGTGCAGTTGGGTTACCATGTGAAGGGGGAATACAACATCGCTTACTGGAGCGAAAGCCGGCTGGACATCGAACAAAAAAACGGCAGTCCGCTTCGTTTTGACACGGTATTGGGGGCGGATTACACGTTCAACATTGGCGAAGGGCTGCACTTTCTGGTGGAATACTTTTTATCCACGCGCGGGCGAAACTTCACCTTTGTCGATCCGAGACAGCAGGGAACCTTTCAGCAACTCGGTGTGTTGTTTGATATGCCTTATGGTATCGACATTGTGTGGCAGGTGTTCGGATTGTATGATCTTGAAGATGGAAGTTTTCAGATCATTCCACAAATTGAATATTCCATCACCAGTCAGGTATTCCTGTATTTGCAGGGCCGCTTTGGCGGCAGTGCCGAACGCGGCGAAAAAAACGGGCGTTTGTTCAGCAAGACGTCAGTCTTCAATGGAACCGAATCTTTGATCGGATTGACGCTGGTCGGCTATTTCTAGATCGGATATTTATGGACACCCTCGTAAAAATAGAAAAAGTGGTTAAAGTCTACAGGGTGGGGGATGAAGACTTTACCGCTCTGCATGATATCAGCCTGAATATCGAAGCGGGAGCGTTCATGTCGTTTGTCGGGCCTTCTGGATCGGGCAAGACCACGCTTCTGAACCTCATGGGCGGATTGGACAAACCGACTTCCGGAAATATTTTTTTTGAAAATATCAACCTGAAGGATTTGAATCGAACCGATCTTGCGGAATACCGCCGCAAAAACCTGGGGTTTATTTTTCAAACCTACAATCTCCTGCCGGTTTATTCGGTTTATGAAAATGTTCTGTTCCCTTTGTTGTTGGATGGGGAAAAGGAATCCGCGGTACGCCAGAAGGTATTGGATCTTGTAGAAAAGGTCGGACTATCAGATCAGGTGAATAAGAAACCCGCCCATTTGTCAGGAGGACAATGCCAGCGGGTGGCGATTGCTAGGGCGTTGGTGAAACAACCAAGCCTGATACTGGCAGATGAACCGACGGCAAATCTGGATGCAGAAAACTCCTATCAGGTTCTGGAACTGATGCGAGATTTGAACCGGCAGTTAAAAGCGGCTTTTGTTTTCTCCACGCATGATGAGAAGGTGACCAAATATGTGAACCGGGAAATCGGGCTGGAAGATGGCCGCATCATCTGGGATAAAAAACGGGATGGGAACGGAGTGCTGGAATGATTGTTTCGATTGCCTGGAAAAATTTTTCGCGGCAGGGAATTCGCGCCATTTTGAATGTGCTGGTCACGGCTCTTGCCATGGTCGCGGTGGTGTTCAACCTTTCCCTCTACAATGGATTCCAGGCGCAGGCCACCCGCAACATGATCCGCACCGACGTAGGGGGTGGCCATTATCAAGCTCCAGGATTCGATATTTTGACGCCCACCGAGTGGGAGGACACCACTCATAAAGTTCCTTCGGCATTGAAAAAACTTTCTTCTGCTGAAAAGGCGGAAGTTCTCGTGCAACAGGGGCAGTTGTACCCCAACCGCAGGCTTTATCCAGTGCAATTGCGGGGGATTGATATCGATCAAACTCTGTTGGACCTTCCTCTCGATGGACTCAAAAAATTCGACGCCAAACTGGGCGACGTCATTCCCGCGGTTCTCGGCGTCAAGATGGCGAAAAAGGCGCACTTAAAGCAGGGCGACACCGCAGTTCTCAAATGGCGTGACCGCAATGGGGTAGTCGATGCGCGCGATGTCCGGGTGGTGGATGTCGTGACGCTGGTGAACCCGCGCGTTGATGAAGGGGTTTTGTGGTTGCGCCTGGATCATTTGAGAAACATGACCCAGCGTATGGATGAAGTGAGCTGGGTAGCGGTGGATGAACATCATGGAAACGTCGATGGAATGAAGTTTCAATCCGTCGAACAACTGATTGCCGACATTTTGTATATGATCGAGCAGGACCGGCGTTATGCCAAGATCTTCTGGGTGATTCTGGTATTTCTTGCGGGAATCGGAGTTTTCAACACGCAGATATTGAATGTGTTCAAGCGGCAGAAAGAAGTCGGTACGTTGATGGCTCTCGGAATGACACCTGGCCGTATCGTGAGCGTGTTCACTCTGGAAGGAAGTATGGCGGCGTTTTTGTCCGTTTTCCTTGCCCTGGTTCTGGGGACGGGTTTGTTTGCCTGGTTTCAAAGCGTTGGGCTGGATGTTTCTCATCTGGCCGAATCCACGATTCCGGTGCAGGAGAAAGTTCTGCTGGAAATTCATCCGGATGAAGTGGCGTACTCCACAGTCATTATTGTTGCGATCATGATTCTTATCTCCTGGTTGCCGGTGCGGAAGATCACCCGGTTGGACCCGACTCTGGCATTGAGAGGGAGAGCCATCACATGATTCGCTGGATTCTGGCAGGCATTCTGCGTGATAAAACCCGATCGCTGTTTCCATTTCTGGTGGTCATGCTGGGCGTGGCCCTGGTGGTGTATTCGGTTGGATTCATGGAAGGCGTGTTCATGGGGATGATCGACACCACCGCCAACCTGGATACCGGACACCTGCGGTTTGTGAATAAGCCATTTTATGATGAAGAACACCTCAACCCCATGGACCGGGCGTTGGCCGCTCAAAAAGAGACGGGCAAGTGGCTGAGAGAAAACAGTGATCCGAAGGTGCAGTGGTCCCCGCGTATTCGTTGGGGAGCGATCATAGATGTTCCGGACGAAAAGGGGGAGACTCGAAGCCAAACGCCGATGATCGGCATGGCGTTGGATCTCCTTTCTTCCGATTCAACAGAAATTGAACGCTTGCAATTGAAAAATGCAATTGTGCAAGGGGAACTTCCCAAGGGGCCGAAAGAAATTCTACTTGGTGATCAGCTTGCCGAAACGCTGGATGTGAAACCAGGGCAGACCGTCACTTTGATCGGCCAGACGTTCGACGGCGGCCTGGCCACGGACAACTACAAAGTAGTGGGACTGGTGCGGTTCGGGGTTTCCGCGATGGACAAAAAAATGGGTTTGATCGATCTGGCCAATGCCCAGGACACGTTTTACATGGAAGACACCGTCACCGATTGGCTCGGTTTCTTCCCATCTCATGTCCCTTATACCGATTATCGAAAAGTTAGCTCCGAATTGCAATCCCGGTTGGCCGGCTTCAGGGAGGCGCCGCCGCAAGGTTGGGCAAAAGATGATTTCCCCATTGTGTTGTCCATTCTGGATCAGAGAAACATGGAGAACATGGAAAGCATGTTCAAACTGGTGAAAAAAATAATTGTCGGTGTTTTTATTTTGCTGATGATCCTGGTTTTATGGAACGCCAGTTTGCTGAACGGAATCCATCGCTACGGCGAGTTGGGGTTGTTGCTGGCCTTGGGCCAAACGCATAAAAAAATCGTGTGGATGCTAGGCCTCGAAGCTTTTTTCATAGGGCTTCTGGGTTCCCTGTCGGGGTGTCTGATTGGCGGCGCCGTTGTTTATTATATGCAGGAAGTGGGAATCAACATGGGCGATGCGTTTGTGCAGACGGGAATGATGGTGAACGATGTCATGCGCGGCAGGGTGACGCTTGAGGGATTTTTGCTGGGCATCGGGCCTGGACTCGTCGCCAGTATTTTCGGGAGCCTGATCGCCAGCGTTGCCATATTCAATCGGTCCGAAGCCAATCTGTTCCGGGAACTGGAAGCGGGGTAATTGTGAAACCATCACTCTATGTAAAAAGATTTTTGTTACTTACTGTTGTCGTAGTGGGATTTGTCCTTTCCCCTTATTCAAGTCAATCCCAGGAACTCGATGCGCAAAAACTGTTGGAAGCCGTGGACGACAATTTATGGTCCAACACGAAGTATATCGAGGGCCGTCTCATCATCGACAACGGCAGGAAGGAAAGGATTCTCACCTGGGAGCACTGGATGGAGGGGGTGGACCGGGCGTATTCCAATTATTTGTCGCCACCACGGGAAAAGGGCACCAAAATGCTCAAGATCGTGGACAAGCTGTGGATGTACACGCCGCGGACGGACCGCAAGCTTCTTATCGCCGGACACCTGCTCAGGCAGTCGATGATGGGCAGCGATTTGTCCTATGAAGATATGATGGAGGACAAAAAGTTAAGCGCCGCATACAAGGCGACTTTTGTCACCACGGAAGACCTTCGCGGAACGGAGTGCTGTGTCCTGCTTCTCGAAGCGCATGACAAAACCACGACGTATCAATCGCGAAAATTGTGGATCAACCGGGAAGAGAAAACGGTGTTGCGCCAGGAACTCTATGCCAAAGGCGGAAAACTGCTGAAAGATGTCGAGTATCTGGATTACCGCCCGTTGGGAAAGAGGATGTTTCCACGGAAAATGATCTTTCGCGATCTGCTGAAGGAGAATACCAAGACGACCTATATCTTTGACACGATCGAATTTGATATTAAAATCCCCGCTAAATATTTTTCCCAGAGTATTTTAAAACGCTAGGAATGTAAATTATGGGTGAAAACGCCATCAAAGACTGGGTCGAAGTCAATTGCGCGCTTTGCGATTCCACGGAAAAGGAAGCGGTTTTCAAAACACGGGACGGCCACTTCCTTGCGCGTTGTGTGAACTGCGGCTTTCAGTTTTACAGCCCGCGTCCCACAAGCCAACAGATTGAAGCGTATTATCACGAAGAGGAATTTTACGAGAAGACCAACATCACCGCCGTGGAAATCGTGATGGACATACTGGCGCATCACAACCTGCATCAAGGTAAGTTATTGGACATCGGGTGCGGCGTCGGGGCGCTGGTGGCGCTGGCGCAAAAAAAGGGTTGGGAGGCTGTGGGGCTGGACCCTTCACCGAGAGCGGCGGAGCTGGCCAAGCAGGTACTGGATTTGGAAATCACGCAATCGTATTTGGCCGAGTCCAACTTCGAGCCGGAAACGTTCGATGTGGTGGTTCTGCTGGCGGTGCTGGAGCATGCTTTCGACCCTCTCGCCATCATGCGGCAAGTGAAGGACATCTTAAAGCCCGGCGGTCGGGTCATTTTTTCCACGCCCAATCTGGACAATCTCACCTACCATCTCATGGATCACAAACCGGAGTACTCCTGGTTCATCAAGGAACACATCAATCACTTTACCTTAAAAACGCACCGGACCCTGCTTAAAACCGTCGGGTTTCAAGAGCCGGAGTTTCATATGTGTGGACATTTTACGATTGAAGGTGGCGGCGCGGATGTGAAGCTTTTGCCGAGTCCGACTTTCCCACGTGCGGCACGCAGTCTGTTTGCCGGTTCGCTGGATGCTCCAGCGCAAAACCTGTTCGCAAAATCAAGTGCGGCTCTTTCCGACTCGGAACTGGTAGAGATTTTACGCCAGCAGGCGGGATTGTGGAATCTAGGAGAGGGAGAATACTCGCTTAGCGATGCGGTTTATGTGAGCGCACAAAAGGTGGATTGTTCATAATTCGCTACCATCTTCAAAAAATAGCTCCAGTGTTTTCCTGAACTTTTCCCGCAATTCCTGCAAGCGCTCTTCCTTAATTGTAAGCGCTGCCGCGTCGAACCAAGGGTCGGCAAGGTAGAGCTTGCGGTTCATCTCCACCTGTATCCAGGGAAGAGGCCAGTTGCCGTAGGTCCGGGTGATGAGTCCGCCGGCAAAAGGCTGATTGAGAGTGACGTCCTCCTCTTTCAGTTCAAACACCGTTTGAAAACATTTCGCCAGCTTTGTGGAAAGTTCTTCCGGGCAGGTCGCATGATGATTGGTGCCGAGGCAGATCAAGGGTCTCGGTTTGCCGGAATCCGGCGCGACTTCGGGGCCGATCGGCTCCATGCTATGGCAATCCAGGCATAGCTGGATATCTTCACGACTTCCAAGCAGAGAGCGAATTGTCTCGTGATAAGGGTGATAGTATTTATCGATGAGCGTTTGAATGAGTTCTTCGCCAGGATTTTTCCCAGGATGGTAAATCGGTTTTCCGTGGCAGGTCATGGATTTTATGATGCCGTCCGGATTTTGGGGAGGCAGGTCGTCGACGTCGCGGTTGAGATCGACAAAGGCTCTGGCTATACTCGCTTCCACGCAGGCGGCAACCTGATCTTTTATCCCATATATCTGACGGGTGAATCCATCGCCGTCATGCAATTGATCTTCAGGCGTGATGCAGGCGTGGTCTTTTAATTCTTCTGGGATTTCTGTTCCGCCGTGAGGAATCGACAGAAGAACGGGGAGCTTGCTCATTCCGGGCCTGCGGCGATGCCATCGCGGCGGATTTCCGCGACGCCTTGAAACTCCCCGGTGAGTTGCGATTTCATCACCGCGTGCACGGCTCCGAGATAAAATGAATACGGTTCTCTCGGGTCCAGTTTATAACCCACGTTTTTGAGATAAGAAACAACGGAGGGATCGAATCGCTCGGCCTCCAGACTCAGCGTTCCGCCGATGGAGCAATGCATGCGCGGCAGGGTCATCGCATCGCTGATGGGCAGGTTTTCATCGACAATGTGCGAAAGAAACTGGCTGACGGCGGAGAATATCCGCTCACTGCCGGGGCTGCCGGCCAACAGCCAGGGTTGTTTGTTGTAAAGAACGATCACCGGCGCGACCGAACTCCAGGGCACGGCATTGGGACGCAGATAGTAAGGGTGCGCGGGATCTTTGGTTTCCAGAGCGCTCATGTAGTTGTTGTACAGAAACCCGAGGCCTTGCGCCGCCGCCCGCGACCCGTAAACCCGTTCGATGGATTGAGTGATTCCAATTGCGTTGCCTTCGTTGTCCATCACGGATAAATGTGTTGTGTCGCTTTCCAGCGGGTAGAGTTCCGTCAACGGCAGGGAGGGGTCGATGGTGTCCCGGATCGAGGCGGAAAGGTCTCTTGCGTATTCCCGGCTTAGAATCCGTCTGTCGTCGGGGAGTTGCCGGTAGATATTAGGGTCGTAAGGACGTTCCTTATTATTCAGCAAGGCTTTCCTGAATGTTTCGGCCATGAAGTGATAGGATTCCGGAGACCGGTGCCGAAGAAACTTTGACGGCAGATGGTTTAGCATTTGCAAAACCAGAAGCAGGGTTCTTCCAGCGGAGGGAGGCGGGCAGGTGAGGACGGTCAATTTCCGGTATTTGCGTTTGATCGGTTTGCGCTCCACCGGCCAGGGGACCAGCGCCAGGTCCTCCGCTCTTAAAAATCCCCCGTTTTCACGCATGTCGCGGTCGATCTGGTTGGCGATGGGGCCTTTGTAAAAGGCTTTCACTCCATGCTCGGCCAAATGCTCAAATAGCCTGGCTAAATCTTCCTGGATGAAAAGCTCTCGCGGTTCATAAGGAGTTTTCCCATTTTTTAGAAAATATCCAGCGCCGGACTGGCTTTCTATGCCCAAAAAGGCATCCAACTCTCTGATTTGCATGCTGGATTGTAGGGGCGTGATTTTATATCCATAGCGGGCGATGCGGATGGACGGTTCCAGGATATCCTTCCAATCGAGTTTACCGTAATGGAAATGCAGGTAACCGAGCACGGCAGGCGTACTGGGAACCGTCGTTGCCCGGTAGCCGGTGAAACGCTCGACTTTTTCGATGCGGTCCAAATGGGCAAGTGATGGAACCCGGCTGGAACCGTCGATGGCGATGGTTTTGCCCTCGAAATGCAGAATACCCATTGATTGACCGCCGAGGCCGCTTGCCTGTGGTTCACAAACGCCAAGAGCGAACGCGGCGGCGCAGGCGGCGTCCACCGCGTTGCCGCCTTTTTCCAGAATTTCCACGCCCGCCTCTGTGGCTTCTGGGAATGCGGTGGAGACCATGCCGTTTGCAGAAAGGGCGCATTTGCGGTCCACGGTGGCGTGGAAGCGCGCTTCAATCTTATCCAGGTTCATGCCGAGAAATTTTTCGAGGATTGATAAATGATGTAGGCGAGTAAAACTGCACGGTCGATTAAACTGTCACGCAGGACATATTCATTGGTGGTGCCGTACCCGCCAGTGACCGGACCAAAACCATCGAGCGCGGGGATGTTGTGCGGCACATAGCTGATTGATGAGGAGATATCGCTATGCGCCTTTTTAACCCGGACCTCCAGCTTTTTTGCCAATTGTTCGATGGTTTCATACAACTTGACATCATGATCGGATTCCAGCAGTGGCACCTTTTGCGATCCTTTGGTGATGTGTACCCGGATAGGCCGCTTGGGGTCGGCCTGGAAAGCCTTGTAAGTCTGCTGTTCAAGAGTTTCCCGTTGCTCCAGCAGGGGATAGCGAATCAGAATAGACAAGGAAGCATGATCGGGAGGCATGTCCTCACTTACTTTAGATTGCAGGGCGGTGACGATAACGGAAGTCCCTTCTTCCTTAGCTCCGATTTTTTTCAATGAATTAATTTTTTCCGCTACAAAGGCGATGGGGTCGATTTGATCGGCGCTGACGAGGGCCCGCGATTTTTGCGGCATATAATTGATTTCGATGTTGTAACGAAGCACGCCCGAACAGGAGGTGATCAATTCTCCTGCGAGTCCCGCGCCGCGCAGTCCCAGCACACAATTGGATTGATTGGCTTTTGATTCGATGAGAGCTTTTGAAGTCCGGCCTCCCAGGGATTCATCCGTGATTAAAAGAATGCCGCAGCGGATTTTTCTCAATGTGCGTGTGTAGTGAAGAGCGTGCAAAGCTCCCATTAAAACTGCCAGGCCGCCCTTGCCGCGTGACACACCCGTTCCGTAGAGGCGTCCGCGCTCTTCATAAAATGCCGTGTAATCCTGAAAATGAACCGGGTTATCGAGATGGCCGAGAATGAGGATGTCATTGGTATCCTCCTGGTGATTGGTGAAATAAAGGTTGTTGCCGAACTCCGCTCTCGGCGTCACTTCCCGCTGAAATCCTTTTTGCGCCAGTTGATTTGCCACCCAGCGGCCCAGGGAATTGACGCCTTCAATGTTGCGAACGTAGGAATTGATGTCGACCATTTTGGAAAGGGATTCTTCCATGGTGGACACATTGGCGCGCAGGTAACTTCTAAGGCGGATACGCAACGGCAGGGATTTTTTCTTGTCCTCAGCGGGTTTTTCTACTGCTACTTGCTCCAATTGCTGGCTGCCAAAATATCGTTCCACCGCAACATCGAGCATGCGGTTGACCAGCGTTTCATAAGTGTATCCCGCGACCTGGGCGGCGGTGACATAGGTGCCAGTCATTCCCAGGCTGGCCATCGAGTTCAGTTCGAGAATATAGGGATTATTGTTTTGATCCATACGAAAATCGACCCGGCAAAAATCGTAAATGCCAAGGACGCGGGCGGTTTCTTTGGTCAGGCGGCGAAGTTCTTCGGCGATCTTATCGTCCACCTTGGCGGGGCAAACTTTTTCTCTTGGCTGCTTCAATTTATCCTCAAGAGTTTGAATTCCCATGGTGTCGCCTTTGAAGTCGATTTCCACGATCGGCAAAATTTCCGGGTCGCGGTTGCCGAGCAGCCCCACGGCAAACTCCCTGCCTTGAATAAATTCTTCCACCAGAACCGGTTGCTTGAATTCCTCCACCAGATTGGTGATCGCCTGCATGAGAGAATTTTTGTCACGAATGATCTGGATACCCAATGAAACCGCTTCCATTTTCGGTTTGATGATGACGGGGTAGGGGAGATCGTCCGGTACCTGCTCGGCGGCGTAAAATACCCAATATCCTGCCGTGGGCAGACCCGCGGCCTGAACCATCACTTTTGTGGTGACCTTGTCGAGGGCGATGCCATGCCCGGAAGGGCTGGAGCCGACATAGGGGATTCCGCTCATTTCGAGAAGTGAGGGAATGTGGGTGTAGCGGCTCACCCCTTGAAGGCCATAAGCCATATTGAAAACCATTCCCGGTTGTTCCCCGTGCATGACGCGAGGCATGAAGCGTTCGAGCTGTTCTATCACATGGATGTTGCCGTCGATGACGCGGACGTTGTGGCCGCCTTTTTCCAGGGCCGAGGCGACTTTTTCCACGGTCTTGGGGTTGTAAGCTTCCTGGTTCTGCATGCCAAAAACGTTGATAACGCCTTCGACATCCTGCTTTTTGTTGTAAATGACAGCGACTCGCATGATCGAATCCTTATTTAGCGTTAGGAAGGCAGCCCACTTCTGAGGATCGCGTTGACTTCCTGAAGCATAGCGGATTCAACTGTTTTGCTTGAATTCACCCAGTTTGTCAAGAGGATGCTTAAAATTTCAGGAACCCCCGCCATTTTGCCCATGCCGGGTTTTAGTTGAACCGCTTTCCCCTTGGCGAACCAGACTTTGGGCGCCATCGTGAATTTTGTCAACATCGGTTTCCCGTTCGTCAGAATCTGACAGGCAACCGGCTGCATCGGCACCTCCAGAACTTTCTCATTGAGAAGCGCAGTGAACAATTCTTCTCTGCCGAGAGACACTTTGACCTTGCAGGCGGCATCCTTAAACACCCCGGCGGTGGTGCCATTCAGGTCCTTACGCGTTTTGGCATCCAGATTGAAATCCAGAATGCAGTTGATACTTTTTAATGACGGGTTCTGTAGTTTGGCAATGCACGGATCGACGGGTTTTAGTTCCCCGGCCATTAGTAGCGAGGAAAAAGCAGGAACGGCAAAAAAAAAGAGGAAGATTCCTAGCAAGTTTTGCACGCGGACGGGGCGGCAAAGAAAAGTTTTAAGGCAGGTCATAAGGGAATTATTTCTCCTGAAAAGCGTTTGTTGAAACTGAAAAGGCTGCTAAAAGAAGATTATCATGATCTGTTCCGATAAACTGATCTAAACTCAAAAAATGGGTACGACTCCAGAGTCTTTAATGTTGAAGATTTAATTTTTATGGTCGCGTTGCAACTGTTTAATCGCCTCATCAATTGTTTTCACCACCTTTGTCTTGTCAGCAAATTCCTGCCACTCCCCATCGGGACTCACGATCACCAGCGGCTTGCCATATTCGAGAGCCAGTTCGATTTCGGAGCGGGTGCCGGCGCTTCCCGGCAGGGCGACGATGAAGTCTGCCGAAAGCACAACGATGTGGTTGCGGCTTCCAAGTTCCTTTCCTCTGATTCCTGAGTATGGAAGGTGAGTATGGATGCAGAGGTCGGTGAAGGCATTGGGATAGCCTTCGGGGGCCTGATACTTCCTTCGTTTTTCGGGAGTGTCGCACGGATCTCTGGCAGGAAGAATGCCGATGACCATTCCCTTTCGCTCTTTTACGGAGCAAAACGCTTTCGCTGTTTCGGCCATGACTCCGGGACCGCCGCCATTGATGAGGTCATATCCCTGTGTCGCCAGCCATTGGCCCAAAGGGACGCTGAATATGGGATGGGCTTCTGTTCCCGATCCGATCACCGCAATGCGCTTTCTGTTTTTCATTGCGAAAGATAATTTTCTTTGCGGGGTAGGTGCGCTTTTCTTTCGGGTTCTTCTAATCCGGCAAAGGCCAGAAACTGCATGATGGTTTCCAGATGTGGGTCGCTATTACCGTAGGAGATTTCATGGTCGGGAGTTTTGAGACGGACTTCTTCGCCCCGGCGTATCAGGTGGTAGGCGAGGGAAGCGGCTTCGCTGACGCGCTCTTCCAGAATGGGGCCTGCAACCGGTTGGCCGGTGTCGGGGTCGTGGAGATTGAGGAAAATGGTAATGCTCTGTTGCCTCCCCGCTTGAAATTCCTTAACCCTGAGATCGCCTGTCTTGGCAGACGATTTCCAGTGTACGGCGCTAAGAGGATCGCCTTCCCGGTATTCCTTCACCGCGTAAACCTCTTCACCTTTATGACGCAAGCGGCCTTGGCCTTCCGGTGAGGGATCGGATAAATTCGGCGGGTGAATGGCATGTATCTCAGGAAAGACGGTGGTTTCCAGACTTCCCGGCAGGTGTTTAAATTTATGAAAAAATCCAAAGGGAAAGCTGGTGCTCAGTTGAAAACCGCGAATACGCAGGGAGCCGCGCTTCGCGGCTCGAATCATAAAAGTTTTTTCCGCGAATTCTCCAGCCGGTAACTGAAATACATAAAATGCGGAATCGCCTTCTATCTCAATGGCGGATTTGCGTTCGACCCATAGGGCCACGCGGAAGGAATAGGAAGCAAATCTTTTTTTATTATTCGATACTTTTAGAGTCAGCGGGAAAAATTCGTTGGCGTAAACCGTTGGCGGCAGGGTTCCCTGGACGGCGATTTTCCGGACAGTGATTTCCGAGAGAATTCCGGACACCGCCAGAAAACTGCAACACATCGCCAGAACCAGATACAAAAGGTTGTTTCCGGTATTGATGGCGCCGAAGCCCACTCCCAGAATGAGCAGGACGAATCCGGCTCCTTCTTTGGTCAGGTGCAACGCCCGCTCTCTCGACCGGAACGTGACGACCGGTTTCGAGACGGTTGCATTGAATGTGGATACTTGTGGCATGCCTCACCAGGAAATAGAAGCGGCCCAATAGGGCAATATGCTTAAACGGGGATCGCTACCCGTTCTAGGATGTCGTTGATGACGGCGGCGGTGTCTGTGAAACGGCGGTTGGATTTGCCGTGATGAAAAGACGGAATGACGCGGTGGCATAAAACCGAGACTGCGAGTTGCTTGACATCGTCCGGAATGCAGTAATCGCGGCCATGATAAAGCGCACTGGCGCGAGCCGCCTGCTGAAGAATGAGGCCGCCGCGAGGGCTGACGCCGAGAGAAAAATGTTTGCTGTTGCGGGTTTCGGTGATGATGCCCAGAATATAGTCGACCAGTACCGGATCGATTCGCACCATTTCCACTTTGCGTTGCAAGGCCAGCAATTCATCCTGATCCAGAACCGGGGAGATCGCTGTCGGTTTGCCGCTTGCCGGGTTGCGCATCAGCAACCGCCGCTCGTCTTCCAGCGATGGGTAGCCCATCGAGAGGTAGGTCATGAAGCGGTCGAGCTGTGACTCCGGCAAGGGATAGGCTCCGTGACTTTCCACCGGATTTTGCGTGGCGATCACCATGAACGGATCCTTGAGCGGGTAGGTCGTGTTGTCTACCGAAATTTGTCTTTCGTTCATGGCTTCGAGAAGCGCGCTTTGAGTGCGCGGGGTGGAGCGGTTGATTTCATCCGCCAGCACAATTTGAGCGAACAGGGGGCCTTTCTGAAAGTGGAAACGCTTTTCCTCCGCATCGTAAATGGAAACGCCGGTGATGTCCGAAGGCAATATATCGCTGGTGAACTGGATTCTGCGAAACTCCAGGTTCAGCGATTTCGCCAGCGCCTGTGCCAGAGAGGTTTTGCCGACGCCAGGGACATCCTCGATCAGCAAATGGCCTTTGGCCAGGAGCGTGATGATGGCCAACTGGATGGCTTCGGATTTGCCGACGATCACGCTCTCTATATTTTTTTGCAGGCGGATGATGGACTCTTGTGTGACGTTCATGATTTCAGGGCCTCCATCACTTTCTGCATGTCGTCCATCACGGCGCGGCGGTTTTCAACGGTATAAAAGCGGAGCAGGTAGGCCGGGTGAAACGTCAGCATCAGTTTGATACCTTCATACTCGTGCCAGGTTCCGCGTTCCTTGGTGATGGGAACCATGCGCCCGAGTAACGTGGACGATGCGGGTTTTCCAAGAGCGACGATGACCTTGGGTTTAATGGCGCGCAACTGTTCCACCAGAAACGGTTTGCAAGCGGCGACTTCATCCGGTTCCGGGTCGCGGTTTCCGGGAGGGCGGCATTTGACGATATTGCAAATGTAGGTGTCCTGCTCCCGGTTCAAACCCATTCCCTTTTCGATGATCTCAGTGAGTTTTTTCCCGGCCCGGCCCACGAAGGGGAAGCCCTGCTCATCCTCGTCCTTGCCCGGACCTTCGCCGACAAACACCAGGTCGGCATTGGGATTGCCGGAACCGAAGACGATGTTGTTTCTTTCCTCGCACAATTTACAGCGGGTGCATTCGCCTAGTTCCGTACGCACGGCTTGCAAGGATTGACTCATTGTTTGATTGGGTTGGATGACTTT
>JAJDBE010000191.1 GCA_029261515.1 Nitrospinaceae bacterium
TAGACGATGATGTCGTCTCCCGCGCCCGCCAGGAACGCGAAGGAGCCGCCGTTGCCAACGCCCAGGCGAAACGCGCCGCCGAGGCGAAGGCCAAGGCTGAGGGTAAAGAGCCGGAAAAGGAAGTCAAACGCCAGTACGTCAACTTTGCTTTTTATAAGCTGGACCCGGCTTTCCGCCGCCTCCCGCTGGAAGAACAGGAAAAGGGCAAGCAGGAGTTCATGGACGTGCTGGAAGAGTACGACACCAACTCCGACATGATTCTGCTCAGCTACTCGATGGTGGGGATTCGCTCCGATGCGGACATCATGCTGTGGCGCATCAGCTATGAACTGGAAGCGTTTCAGAAGATGAGCACGCAAATGATGAAGACGGGTCTTGGGCGGTATCTGGACGTCACCTGTTCTTATCTGTCGCAGACCAAGCGTTCAATGTATCAGGACATGTTCAACCCGGAGCATGAGGAAGACCGGACGCACATCATCCCCGGCAAGGCGAAATACCTGTTCATCTACCCGTTCGTCAAAACCCGGCAGTGGTACCTGCTGACCCAATTCACCCGGCAGGGCATCATGGACGAGCATATTTATGTCGGCAACAAATACCCTTCGGTCAAACTGAACACCACGTATTCCTTCGGCCTCGACGATCAGGAGTTTGTGGTGGCGTTCGAGACGGATTTTCCTGCGGATTTTCTCGATCTTGTGCAGGAGTTGCGGGAAACTCAGGGAAGTCTCTACGTGGAGCGGGACACACCGATTTACACCTGCGTCGCCATGTCTCTCGATGACGCGGTGGACAGCCTGGGAGTTTAGCTCTTAAGCTACGGCTTCTGCGATTGGCGTGTTTTTTAGCAGGCTCAATAGTTTGTTGACCGTTTGCTTCATGTCCTTGCGGTGAACCACATTATCGATCAAACCATGTTCGAGGAGAAATTCCGCCCTCTGGAATCCTTCGGGCAGTTTTTGTTGAATGGTCTGTTCGATCACGCGCGGTCCGGCAAATCCGATCAACGCTCCCGGTTCCGCCAGAATCACATCCCCCAGCATCGCAAAACTCGCCGAAACCCCGCCCGTGGTGGGGTCTGTCAAAATCGAGATATAAGGCAGTTTATGCTCGGAAAGCCGTCTTAGGGCAGAGGCTGTTTTTGCCATTTGCATGAGGGAAAAAATGCCTTCCTGCATGCGGGCGCCGCCGGAACAACTCACAATGAGGAGTGGATTTCTTTTTTCGATGGCCCGTTCGATGCTGCGGGTGATTTTCTCGCCGACCACGGAGCCCATGCTCCCGCCCATGAAATTAAACTCGAAAATGCTGAGTTCCACCGCGTGATCTCCGAGAACGCCGGATCCGGTGATCAGAGCATCGTGGGAATAGCCCTTCTTCTCAGTCGATTTAAGCCGCTCCTTGTACTTCTTTTGATCCTTGAACTTTAATGGATCGGCAGAGGTCAGGTCCTGATCGTGTTCTTCAAAGGTGCCGGGGTTGATCAGGTAGCTGATCCGTTCCTTGGCATCAATGCGAAAATGGTATTCGCAATTGGGGCAGACCTTGAGGTTTTTCTCGATTTCGGCAATGTAAATCTGCTCTTTGCAGCCCTTGCATTCGGTCCAGATGATTTCGGCTTTCGGGACTTTTTTGCCTATGCCCGTCTTTTCTATAAATGTATCAAACCACGACATAATTTGACCTTGCGGCAACCCAAACCGCTGGGCTGCAATGGATATTGTATGTTTTATGGGTGTAAGTCTTTGATATTATTATATCAGGATTTTGCCGGCGGGTGGGGAATGTTTTCCGTATTTTCGATATTTTTGGGGCTTTTCCATCGGGTGAAAATCCCGATCGGCCCCATGAGTAGGTAGAAAAAGCTGATAATGAAAAGAGCTACCCTGGGAATGGTGGCCAGCACATAGATGAAGAGGATCACAAAAAGAAACCGGGAAAACGCCACTCGTTTGCGGAATTCGAACTTCTTCATGGCAGGGTACTTGATATTGCTGACCATCAAAAACGCCAGCGTGACCACGACTCCGACCATGACGATGGGGTGCACCCGCGTCGCGAACAAGTCCTCAAAGGCGATAACAATGGAAGCGATGACCGCCGCCGCTGCCGGAGTGGGGAGGCCAGTAAAATGGTCTCCCTTGACATCGGGCTTGGTGACATTGAATCTCGCAAGTCGCAAAGCCGCGCATAGAAGGAACAGAAAAGCCGCCATCCAGCCCAATCGGCCAAAGGGTTTGAGCACCCAGGAATAGACCAGAAACGCCGGCGCCATGCCGAAGGAAATGATATCCGCCAGGGAGTCGTATTGAACGCCGAACGCGCTTGTGGTCTTGGTCATGCGGGCGATTCTGCCGTCGAGGACGTCGAAGATCATCGCCACGACGATGGCCCAGGCCGCTACGTAATGCATGTCGTTGAATACGGCGATGAAGGCGTAGAAGCCGCAGAACACATTGCCAGTGGTGAAGAGGCTGGGCAGGATGTGAATGCCTCTTCTCAGGTGTCTCTGGTTTCTCAATTTGAATTTGCGCTGAGTGACCATGATGCTCCGAAATCAATCATATCCTCAGTTTCGGCGGAAATTGCAGAAAATTCAAGTCAAATAACCGATAATGCTGCTGCCCCCCTCGACCTTGTCCCCAATTTTAATAGCGAGTTTGGTGTCCAGAGGGACAAAAATGTCCACCCGCGAACCGAAGCGGATCAGCCCAAACCGTTCTCCCGTCTGGTATTCATCGCCCTCCTTGGCCCAGCAGACGATGCGGCGGGCGATCAAACCGACGATCTGCTTCACCACGATCCGCGTGTCCCCGTTTCGTATGGTCACGATGTTCTGGATGTTTTCTTCAGAGGCCTGTGGCCGATCCGCAACCAGATATTTTCCTTCTCCCTTAAAGGCGATCTTTTCGATGGTTCCCTTTATAGGAATGCGGTTGATATGCACGTCTAATACGCTGAGGAAAATGGTGATCCGCTTGCATTTCTCATTGGAACCGGGATAGGACTCGTCCTCAATCTCTTTGATCTCCCCATCCGCAGGAGAGACAATTACATTCGGTTCATCGGGGATGGTCCGCTCTGGATCGCGGAAAAAGCAGATGATAAGAGCGATAAAAACCAGGCAGGTTAAAAAACCAAAGAATGCCGAAGAAACAGAGGCCATGACTCCCAGGGGGACGATAAACAAAAAAGCGTCTTCCGCAAACCTTGGTATTTTACTCAGTACCTTTTGTTGCAACAGGGATACAAGATTCGCTATTAAATTCATCAGTTAAAAAGAAGACCTCTATTTCAGTTTTTTGCCGACGAACGGCATCATCTTGCGCAGTTTATCGCCGACGCCTTCGATCATGTGATCGGAATCCTGCTTGAGACGGGCGTTGAACACGGGCCGGTTGGCCTGATTCTCCAGAATAAACTCCCTGGCAAACTCTCCGCTTTGAATTTCATGCAGGATTTTCTTCATTTCCTTGCGCGTCTCGTCGGTGATGAGACGAGGGCCGCGGGTCACGTCGCCATAGGCCGCCGTGGTGCTGATGGAGTAACGCATGTTGCCGATGCCGCCTTCGTAGATGAGGTCGACGATCAGCTTCAGTTCATGCAGACATTCGAAATAAGCGAGATCGGGATTGTACCCCGCGTCGACCAATGTGTCGAACCCGGCGCGGATCAGCTCGGTGACGCCGCCGCAGAGAACCACTTGTTCGCCGAACAGATCGGTTTCGGTTTCTTCCCGGAAACTGGTTTCCAGAACGCCGGCACGTGTGCCGCCGATGCCCTTGGCGTAGGCCAGTGCGATATTTTTTGCGTTCTTGGTGACGTTCTGGTGAACGGCCATGAGGCAGGGAACGCCGGCGCCATTTTCAAACGTGCGCCGCACCAGATGCCCCGGTCCTTTGGGCGCGATCATGAAAACATCTACTGTATTTGGTGGCACGATTTGCCCGAAGTGAATGTTGAATCCGTGTCCCCAGGCCAGCGCCATGCCTTTTTTCAAATGCGGTTCGATGTCCTGCAGATACATGGCGCGTTGCTTGTCGTCGGGAATCAGGATCATCACGATGTCGGCTTTTTTCGTCGCTTCCGCCACGGTCATGACATTCAACCCGTCCTTTTGGGCGCGTTTCCAGAAATCGCTGCCTTTTCTGAGACCGACGACGACTTTGATGCCGCTGTCATGCAGGTTGCGCGCATGGGCGTGGCCCTGGCTTCCGTAGCCGATGATGGCGACCGTTTTTTTCTTGATATATTTCAGGTCCGCCTGCTTGTCATAGTAAATATTGGACAAGGTGTTTCTCCTTTCTGCACTAAAATTAGTGAATCGATTTCGTTCCCCGGCTGACGGCAATTCTACCCGATCGGACGAGTTCCTTGATGCCCAGGGGCCGCAGCAGTTCCAAAAATCCTTTTATTTTGGATTCATCTCCGGTCATTTCCAATGTGTAGGTTTGCGCGCTCACATCCACCACCTTGGCGCGAAAAATTTCAACGATCCGCAGAATTTCCTCCCGTACCCGGGTTTCCGCATTCATTTTGACGAGAATCAACTCGCGGTCGACAAACTTCTCTTCGGTCAGGTCGACGACCTTGATGACATCGACCAGTTTATTGAGTTGCTTGGTGATCTGTTCGATTTTACTATCATCTCCAATGGTGACAATCGTCATCCGGGAAATATCGGAATCACTGGTTTCGGCGACGTTCAGGCTTTCTATATTGAACCCACGGCCACTGAACAAACCGGATATGCGGGAAAGCACGCCGAACCGGTTCACCACAAGAACGGAAATTGTATGTTGCATAGATATAGATGTTGGATGGTGGCTGAAAAACCATCAGATTAATAAGTTGAGCCAAAAGAAGGGGTTATACTAGCAAAAACCCCTGGGTTTTACCATAGGGCGAAACCGCCTTTTTTGTCATCGAGCCCAATATTTCAACGGCGAGAACGGTATGGACAACGCACAGCTTCCCCTGGTCATTCGCCGGGTCAAACAGGCGGTGAAGCCATTCAAGACTCCGGTGGTGACTGAGATCAGTCGTCAGAAGGACCCTTTTCGCGTGCTGGTCAGCTGTATTTTGAGCTTGAGGACACGCGATGAAGTGACGGATCTGGCATCCCGGAGATTGTTCGCCCTTGCCGATACTCCCCAGACCATGCTGGAGCTAAAACCGAAACAGATCGAGAAAGCGATTTATCCCGCGGCCTTTTTCCGCAATAAATCCCGCAGTCTGCTGGAGCTTTGCCGGGAACTGATAGAAACCTACGCCGGAAAAGTTCCCGATTCGATAGATGAATTGCTCAAACTCAAGGGAGTGGGCAGAAAAACCGCCAATCTGACTGTTATCCTCGGGTACGGGGGCTTTGGCATCTGCGTGGACACGCACGTTCACCGTATTTCCAACCGCTGGGGTTACATTAAAACCCGGTCTGCTGATGAATCCGAAATGGCGCTACGCCAGAAGCTTCCCAAAAGATACTGGAAAGGTTACAACGATCTTCTGGTCACCTTTGGCCAGAATATCTGCAAACCGCTTTCTCCATTATGCAGTCAATGCAGTGTTTCCGATACCTGTGAACAGGTGGGCGTCGGGCGGTGCCGTTGAGGCCTTAGCAGGGTGCTGAAAAACTGTTTTTACACCCTCAACTGTCACACTGAGCTTGTCGAAATGTGAAAAGAGTCCTATTTTATTGTGGTCCTACTTCGACATGCCCCTTTGGGGCATGAAGACAATGGTAAGATATTACAAGCTCAGCATGGGCAACAGTGGAAACCCTATGTCCTTGGGGGTTTTAGCAACGCCTTAAAGTTCCCCCACGATATTTTTCTGGACGGCAACCAGTTCCTTGATGCCCTTATCCGCAAGGCCGAGCAGGGCGGCCAATTGCTTTTCCGTAAAGGGGTCCCGTTCGGCAGTGCCTTGAATTTCGACATAGCCTCCGGCTCCGGTTTTGACGATGTTGAGATCGACACCGGCGGTGGAGTCCTCATTATAATCAAGATCGAGAATGTTATGGCCGCCCGCAATTCCGACGCTGACGGCGGCGACGTAATCCTTGATCGGGATCGAGTCGATCACTTTTTCCTTTTTCAGTTTCTTGACTGCCAGAGCCAGGGCAATGAAAGCTCCAGTGATGGACGCGCAACGGGTGCCGCCATCGGCCTGAATGACGTCGCAATCGATCCAAATCGTGCGCTCGCCCAGTTTCTCCAGATCCACTATGGTTCTAAGAGACCGTCCGATGAGCCGTTGAATCTCCTGGGTTCTACCGGACAATTTGCCCCGTGAGGCCTCGCGGCTGGTTCGGGTATGGGTGGAGCTTGGGATCATGGAGTATTCTGCCGTCACCCAGCCGGACTTTTTGTCCCGTAGAAAGGAGGGGACTTTTTCCTCCACACTGGCGGCGCAGATGACTTTGGTATTGCCGACCTGAATCAGCACCGATCCGGCAGGGTAATTGATAAAGTTTTTGGTGACTTTGATTTTTCTAAGCTCATTATTTCCCCGGTCTTCGCTTCTAGCCATTATTATTTTCCAAGAGTTCGTGTTGTTGATATTTTAAGAAATGGTGTTAAAATCGCCTCGGAAGGCAAAGTGGGGTAAAGTAGCAGTTATTTTCCGATTTATCAACCATCCTCTGGCCCAACCCTATATTTTTACAATAGATGTAAATTATTGAGAAAATGGGTTGAAATTTCTCGACTTATAAATTACACTAAGGGTAAACTATAACTTATAACCTATTCAAAGATATGCTATTATCAGTTTTTTACTGGTTTTAGGCGGTGGATTATGGACTCATATTTTGAACCCGGTGTGAAATTGAAGGGGATTCTTCGTGTCAAGGGCGCTGTGCACTTCGACGGAGAGTTTGACGGAGAGGTGTTTTCCTCGAACCATTTCGTTGTGGGGAAAACCGGTAAATTTCACGGCAATATCAATTCCCATAATTTCACCAACATGGGGACCGTTCTGGGAAATATTTATGCGGAAAACAAGGTCACTTTGATGAATGGCTGTCAGTTGAAGGGGGATATTTCTTCTTTCCATCTGGTGATCGACGAAGGGTCCAATTTTGAAGGTTTGTCGAAAATGGTGGCGCCGCCAGTAGACGCCGTTGAACCCGAGGAAGTTACCGAACCGGTTGTTTCCCAAAAATCCCCGCCGCCGGAAAAGGTTAAAAGAGAACCCATCAAATTTCCAGCCAGAAAGATCAAAGCCGCTTTCGCCGGAATTGGTTTGATCGCTCTTGGGACGGGAGCTTATTTTTATTACGGCTCCGGTGACGACCTGGATTCCCTGGTAAAAAAAGGCAACCGCTATATTGAAGAGAGTAAAATCGCCGACGCGGAAGCCTTGTTCAAAAAGGCCCTGGATATTTCCAGAGTCAATCCTCAGGTTTATGCCGGGCTGGGGGAGGTCTATTACACGAAAAACCGCTATGGCGAAGCACTGAACCAGTTTCAGCGGTCGGTGGACCTGAACCCGTCCAACAGTGACTACCGTGTGCGTCTTGCGAAAACTCTCTACGCCAAGGGGCAATTTGAAGAGGCGATGGCTTCTTATTCTGCCGCTCTCGAAATCGATCCGCAAAATTTCCAAGCTTATTACGACCTTGGTTTGTTGTATCAACAGCAGGGGGACGCGCAGAAATCCATTGAGAGTCTGCAAAGAGTCGTTAAGCTGAATCCCAATTACGTTGAATCCTATATCGTCCTCAGCGAGCTGTACGTGGGGGAGAAAAAATTTCCTCAGGCCATAGAGGAGCTTCGCACTGCTGTCCGGTTGGAAAAAGAGGATGCGGATCTGCATCTCAGTTTGGCGAATTTGCTGATTCAGAGCGGTCAGGAAAAAGAAGCAATCACCGAATTCAAAAAAATTGTCAAAAAATTCCCCGAGAGTTCCACGGCCCAGGTTGCAGTGGCCAATTGGTATTATGACAAGGGTGAAATGGAAAATGCCCTCAAGCACTATGAAGCTTCTGAGTCCCTCGACTCCAAAAACCTGGAGATTCTGACCCGTCTTGGAGAAATCTATACCAGTATCGACCAGAAAGATAAGGCACTGTTGGCTTATCAGAGAGCCGTGAAACTGAATTCCAAGGACCCGGAAAGCCATTACCAAATGGGAAAAATGCTGGCGGATCAGGGGAAATGGGATGAGGCTCAGACAGTTCTGACAACAGCAGTCTCTCTTCGCGACAACCATGCGGATTCCCACTATTATCTGGGAAAGGCCTGGACATCTAAAGGAGATATGGAAAAAGCGGTGGATGGGTTCAAAGCCGCTGTGAAACTGGAACGCAAAAATCCAGCCTATTTATTGGCGCTCGGGACTTCGCTGGTGGAGGTCAAAAAACTGGATCAGGGCCTGACAAAACTTCTCGCGGCTCAGCAGATCGAGCCGAAAAATCACGCTATCGTGTTCGCGGTTTGCAACGTGTATAGCAAAAAGCGTTTCTTCAGCGTGGCGGTCGGCCATTGTGAAAAAGCGCTGGAACTGGCTCCCAAGGATACTGAAACCATGAACCGGTTGGCCTGGCTTTATGCGAAAAAGAGAATCAACCTCGACAAAGCCATCGCACTTTCCGAGAAAACTCTGAAAGCGTTTCCGGAAAAAGCAGAGTACATCGATACCTTCTCGGAACTGCATTATGCTAAAGGCGATGTGGATCAGGCGGTCAAAAATATTCAGACGGCGATCAAGCTTGTCCCAGACGAGCCGTACTACAAACAACAGCTGTGGCGCTTTAAAAACGTGAAGCCGCCTGTGGCTTCCGTGACCCGGGCAAACAAAAAACCGGAAGAGGAAAAGGCAGAGGAAAAACCGCAAGAGGAAGGCTAAGTCAGAATACCCCGGTTCCTTTCAATCCCACATACGCCGCATAACCTGCCAGCAAGATAAACCCATCCCGTTTAGACAAATTGTGCTCTATCCGAATCAATATCAGCAGAAAACAGGAAAGCCCTGTGGTGAACAAGAGATCCGGATGAATCGGCTCTGTGATGGTCAGTGGTTTGATGCTGGCGGTGGTTCCGAGGACCATCAGAATATTAAAGATATTACTGCCAAATACATTGCCGATGGCCATTTCCGCCTGACCGCGTTTGGCCGCCATGATGGACGAAACGATTTCGGGCAGGCTGGTCCCGATAGCCACAATGGTGACGCCGATAAACCACTCGCTGACCCCCATAAGGCGGGCGATTCCCACGGCCCCGTCCACCAGAAAGCGGGCTCCCGATACCAAAAGAGTCAACCCAATGAGGACGAGAAGAAGTTGGCAGGGAATACCTTTCCCCGCCCAGAGGGCGCTTTCCTCTTCTATTTCGATATCGGATTCCTCCTTCTTACGGAAGGAAATCCACAGGTAAGTGAATAAGAGAACCACCATGAATGCGCCTTCGATGCGGCTCAGCGTCAGGTCCCAAACCAGCCCCATGATCAGAAAGGTGGTCAGGATGAAAGCCGGAGCTTCGTCTTTTAGCCGTTGCTGCCCAATCGTGAGAGGGGCGAGGAAGGCGGTCAATCCCAATACAAGGCCGACGTTGGCGATGTTACTGCCGATGACGTTTCCCAATGCCAGTTCCGGCGCTCCCTGGAGTCCCGCCAGAATGGATACGGCAAGTTCCGGGGCGGAGGTGCCGAAGCCGATCACCGTGGCGCCAATGATAAACGGGCTGATCCGGTATTTACGCGCAATGCGGATGCTTCCCGTAATCAAAAACTCACCGCCGTAATACAAGAGGGGCAATCCTATCAGCAGTAGGCAAAAATTAAGCAACATGGATCAATCCTGATGCGGGTGGATTCCAGGCGAACTGGGAACGGGATGTGGGCATAGCCGTTTTAGACCGTTGCGTTGCAAATTGGGGGGAGAAAGGCAAAAGCGCCCGCAAAGGGGCGCTTCTTTTTTTAATCAAAGGTCAGGAGAGGTAGTGGTTTCGATCATTCCTTACCACTGCCTTCTTCCATTTTTTCAGAGTGGGGCGCGGCCTTCATTTCCATTTCACCGCTGCTGCCTTCCTGCATGGTCTTTGCTTTGTGTTTCGTTTCTTCCCGATGTTTGCGATAAGAAAAACTGCCTTCTTCCTTGGACTCATGTTCATACTCTTTACCTTCATGGCCGGATTTCACCTCGGAAGATCCACTGCCTTCTTCAAACTTCCCATGACCCATGGCATCTTTTCCTTCTTTGTGCTCCCCTTCATGGGCGAATGCGCCGGAAGATAGAATGAGTGCGGCTGAAAATAAAACTGCGGAAATGGCCAATATTCGGTTCTTCATCAATAGCTCCTTTAACGGCAAAATGAATTGGGATACATCTTAATAAATTACCGCAAATTGGATGAATGAGGAACAGAAAAAATGTTTCTTCCGGAACTGGCATCCAACCGGGCCTGCCCTGGCATTCCAAGCGGCAGGGCTAGGTCGGAGTTAGGCGGAATTCCTTTCACTGCGGATGAAACTGCTGGGGTATCCCGCTTTTTCAACCTGTTTGAGCTTTTGCTTGGCCTGGGACAGGGTGTCGAAGGCGCCCATTTGAACGACATAAATTTGTGTTTTTTCCTGGCTTTTCTCAGAGCTGGAGAGGAAACCCTGAAGGCTCAACTGATCTCGAACTTTTTCGCCTTCGCCGGCAGTTTTGAATTTACCAAGGACGATGGTGTAGGTGCCATCCTCCAGTTTTCTCATTTCCGGGCTGAATCCCTTGGATTTAAGATCGCTTAACTGCTGTTGGCCGCTGGCTTCAGTGGCGAACCCGCCGACGAATACCACGTATCGAATGGCTTCGGATTCCTTAATCTGGATGGAAGGATTGAATCCCTTGCCCTTTAGCTCCTTTACCAAGCCATCGGCATTTTCCCTGATGGAAAAAACACCCGTCTGCACAAAGTAAATTTTTCCGGATAACGTGGTCTGGGGCGTTTGTTTTTTCTCCGGGGGTTTTGGAGCCTCTGCGACCGTTTCTTTCACCTCAGGTTTTGCAGACGGTGCGGGCGGTGCCGGAGGAGCCGATTCGGCCACGGGTTCCGCTTTTGCCGGTGTTTCTGCTTTTGC
>JAJDBE010000192.1 GCA_029261515.1 Nitrospinaceae bacterium
GATGTCATTCATATTAAATCATTCCAGAAAACCTCTGCTATATATCCTTTTAATCCTTTTTCACACTTTCCCGGTTGCGGCGGAACCCCAACACGGACTGTCTCTTTACGGTCCTGAGGGGTTGAAATACAAAGCAGATCAGCCTTACGCCTACGCCAACCCCAAAGCGCCCAAAGGCGGTCAATTGGTCCTGTCGGATTTTGGAGCGTTCACTAAATTGAACCCATCATCTCTAAAAGGAGTGATCGCACCCGGAGTCGCCGCACTGGTCTTCCAGACGCCCATGGACAGCTCCGCGGATGATGACGAACCGTTCTCCCAGTACGGTGCTCTTGTGGAAAAAGTCGACCTGGCTGAGGACCGCATGTCCATGATTTATCATATCCACAAGAACGCAAAATTTTCCGACGGAAAACCCGTCACCGCCGATGACTTCGTGTTCTCATTTGAACTGATAAAGGACCCCGAATATCACCCGGTTTTCAAGGGATACTTTCAGGACATCAAGGCCGTCAAGAAGATAGACGCCTATACGGTCCAATACGAATTTGCCATATTCAATCAGGAACTGCCGCTGATCACCGGACAGATGCCGATATTTCCAAAGCACATTTACGGCGCACCGGGCAAATCCTTTGGCTCGGATTTCGATAGTATGGCCGTCGGCAGCGGTCCCTACATGGTGGACAAGTACGAGTTCGGCAAATACATCACCTTCAAACGCAATCCCAACTGGTGGGCCAAGGATCATCCGAAAAACCGGGGACGCTACAACTTTGATGCCATCACCTGGAAAATTTTCCTCGACCCCATCGCCATTCGCGAGGGCTTCAAAGGCGGCGAATTTGACGCGCATCTGGTGAACAGCTCGCGCGATTGGGCTTTGGATTACAAAGGTGATTTTGTCAAGAAGGGCTATTACATCCGCGAACAAATCCCGCACCAACGCGTCGCCGGTATGCAGGGCTATGCGCTGAACATGCGCAATGCGATTTTCAAATCGCGTAAAGTCCGCGCCGCCATCGCCATGGTATTCGACTTTGATTGGAGCAACAAAAACCTGTTCTACGGTCAATACACCCGGAACGAATGTTACTTCGACAACAATCCTGAAATGAAGGCGAAGGGTGTTCCAGAGGGAGATGTCAAAAAACTGCTCCTGCGCTTACGCGAGAAGCACAAGTCCCACGTTCCCAAAACGGCGCTGACCAAACCCGTCGGCGCTCCGGGAGAAGGCCAATCGCTGGATAAAAATATCCAATTGGCCAATGCGCTCCTCGATTCCGAAGGATGGAAGATGGGTGAAGACGGGGTTCGCGTCAAAAATGGAAAACGTCTTGAGATCTCACATCTGCTCGCCAGTCCAGATTTTATGCGGATTTCGGAACCCTATAAAAACAATCTCAAAAAAATCGGCGTCGACATGCGCATCAAGGTGGTCCAGATAGCGGAATACGAGGAGAGATTGAGAAATTTCAACTTCGACGTAGTCGTCGTAGGTTATCCCCAAAGCCGGTCACCGGGAAACGAGCAACGCTATATGTGGGGCAGCGAAGCGGCCAAAACACCCGGCTCACGAAATTATATGGGAATCGAAAATCCTGCCATCGACGAATTGATCGACATCATTGTTCAGGCCAGCACCCGTAAAGATCTGATCGCTGCCATTCAGGCGCTGGACCGGATTCTGACGCATCAGTTTTATGTGGTGCCGCACTGGTACATCGGCTACGACCGGGTGGTCTACTGGAACAAGTTTTCGCGCCCAAAAATCAATCCCTCCCAATCGAATATCATAGGCAATATTCCCGAATGGTGGTGGTGGGACGAAAACAAGGCCGCCAGGTTAAAGGGAGCGCGCGCTTCGGGAAAGCCTCTTCCCTAAGACTCATGCCTCAATTTTTTTCACTGCCCAGCTTGCGCAGTTTATTCCATTTTGACAGATTTGTTTCATGGCAATAAACTCAATCATAAAGTTCATCAATAACGCCAATAGCACTTTAATCCTGCTCTTGCTAATCTGCCTGTTCCATTTAAATTTCGAAGTAACCGGCAACGAAGAAAACTATCTGGCATGGGCCAAGGCCTATTACGATCCAAACTGGATGCCGGGTTCCTTCGTTTTTGAACATTGGGTCGGTCACAAATACCCCTTCGAATTATTTTTTGGATTCCTTCTCAGTTATCTTAATTTTGAAACCGTCGCCTTTATTGGACGCCTTCTTGCCTTTTTCCTGCTGGCTCTTGGGTTGTCCAGATTTTTCAAAGCCCTGAACTTCACCAACCTGGAATCTCTTGTCGTGCTTGTCCTGTTTTTATTCGCAGGGCAAAGTTTTTTTGGCAGGGAATGGATTTTTGCAAGTGTCGAACCCAAAGTTTTTGCTTATGGTTTTTTATTTTTTGCCCTTGCGGATATCGTTAATCGCAATCTGAAAAAATCCACTCTTTTTATTATCGCCGCAACTTATCTTCATGTTTTGGTGGCGGCATGGTTTTTCATTTACCTCTTCGCTACCCTTGTATGGGGTAAAACTCCTTTCAGGGAATTGGCTAAAGTATCAGGATTGTATATTATCGGCACGCTTCCATTGGCCCTCTATCTCATACCAAATGTCTTGGGAGGCCCCAGTGAGATAAACGGCGTCCACCTGAACTGGATTTATGTTTATTTTCGCCTCACCCACCACCTGGCTCCGTTTGTGGACGGCAAATTAAACTGGGAACCCGGCGGAATTTTGGCCAGCTTATTTTTTTTCATATCGGCGTTGATCATTCATTTTAAAATCAAACCGCAGGGCCCCTTGAAGATTTTCAATGATTTTAACGTGACGATCCCTTCGTTTCTATTTGCATTTATAATAGTCGGTTATTTTGATCGTTCGGGCGATATATTAAAATACTACCCATTCCGGGGAGCGGCGTTTTTCTTATGGTTCGTTATCGTAGAAGTCGTACTTCTGACAAAGCAGTACCTGCCGGATTTTTCGCAATCGAAGCGGGTTTCCCGCTCCACCCTGGGGGTTCTGGTTGTATTCATTTTATTTGGATTTTCAGAAAATTTAAAACACCATTACATCGGATACTATTTCCTGAATGAAATGGAAAACCAGCAGTGGAATGAGGCGGTCTCCTTTATCAAAAAAAATACAAATCCCCGTTCGGTATTTTTTCTTGATGAAGAGGTGGACGAGAGAAGATTCAATTCTTTTTCCCGGAAAGCGGACCGGGATATTTTTGTCGTGAGAAAGTTTATCCCGGTAGACAAAAGTAAATGGTATGAGTGGTATCAACGTCTGCAGATAAAAATCGACAGCGACTCTGAAATGGTAGAATTAAAAAAGCGCTATGGGCTGGATTACTATTTGACCACCAAACCAGGGGACAGAGTGGGGAAAGTCGTATTTGAAAACTCCGCCTATCTAATATCAAAGTTCCCGGATTAATTTTTTCTGGCCCGACTCCCCGCACAACCACGAAAGTAAGAGCCAGCGCCAAAGCGACCAGACTGACCACCGAGACCGAGCATCATCAATCCCGACATTTAATCGGTAAACTCCATTTCAAAGGCTTCATGAATTCCTGTCCGGCTTTAATTTTACCGGTGCAGAGAGGCGCATGTTAAAATGAAAATAACTGGTTTATCCTTTTATTAAACCATCCGCATTCTTTCTGCTAAATCAAAAACAGATTTTAATTTCTTCAGGACATAAATGCTCAGCTACATCATCCGCCGCTTATTATTGATGTTCCCGACATTGATCGGGATCGTGACCATCACGTTCATCGCGGTGCAGTTCGTTCCTGGCGGTCCCATCGACCAGATCAAATCCCTATTGCGCGGTCATTCCGGCGTTCTTTCCGAAGCCGGCGGCAGGGCGCTGGACCGGACCGGAGTCAAGGCCGGTGAACTCGACCCCAAACACATGGAGCAACTGAAAAAAGTCTACCACCTGGACCGCCCCCTTTGGGAACGCTATCTCAGAACCTTTCTCTGGTATTCGCCAAGCGACCCGAAACTCCCGCTAATGGAAAACCTGTTCAATCACGATAGCTGGGAAGGGTTTCTGGTATTCAAATTTGGTGATTCGTTTTATCGCAATAAATCCGTTCTCGAACTCATCAAGGAAAAACTGCCTGTGTCCGCTTCGCTCGGTATCACCAGTTTTTTCATGACCTATATCATCTGTATCCTGCTGGGAATCGCCAAAGCCGTCAAGAACGGCTCCCGGTTTGACACCGCCACCAGTTTCATCGTTCTGGTCGGTTACAGCGTGCCCGGATTCGTGCTGGCAATTTTTCTGATCGTGCTGTTCGGTCCGGGGGACGGAGCCGTCGCCCATCTCATCCCACTTGCGGGATTGACCTCCGCCGGCACTCCGGGGTATGAGATCTGGTCGTTGTGGGAAAAATTTGTCGATTACCTACATCATCTGGCGGCACCTCTCTTGTGTTATGTCATCGGCGGTTTTGCCACCCTCACCATGCTGACCAAAAACGCCATCTTAGAGGAGATGAGAAAGCAATACGTCCTCACCGCCCGCGCCAAAGGATTGCCGGAGAAAACCGTTTTGTACAAACATATTCTAAAAAACTCTCTGATCCCCCTGGTCACTGGATTTCCCATTGGGTTTCTCGCCATGTTTTTCTCAGGCTCGCTGCTTCTCGAACAAATTTTCACGCTCGATGGATTGGGTCTCCTCTCCTATCAGGCCGTCATTCAACGCGACTACCCCATCGTTCTCGGATCGCTGTTTATTTTTTCATTGATGGCTCTCGTCGGCCAGTTACTGACAGATATCTCTTACGTTCTGATCGACCGGAGAATCACCTTTGAAGAATCTCAGGGTTAGCGGCAAATGCAATTGAGCGCGGAGTTTCAAGTCAAAATCAAACGCTTTCGGCGCGACAAGCGGGCGTTTTATAGTTTTATTTTTCTTTGCGCTCTGTTTTTTGCCTCTCTACCGGCAGAATTGTTGTGCAATGTGCGTCCGATTTTACTGGTGGTCGAAGGCAAACCTTACTTCCCGATTTTTTTCACTTACAGCGAGAAAGACTTTGGCGGCATTCTGCTCAGCGAACCGGATTATAAATCGAAAAGTTTCATGCGCCTTTTAGGCGGAGACACAGAAACAGGCCTTGAAAGACAATTGTTAGAAGAACTCGAAGAAGAGGACTCCGGCTTTTCTCTGGGACTCAGCGATTTTGAAGACGAAACATCCGGCGAAGAAGAACCGGTATTCACTCTCGACCTTGGAGATTTTGAAGAAGAGGAAAATGCGGCCCCGGCTCCAGCAAAAGATACGTCCAGCATGGATATGAGCCAAAATTCCCAAACCGGCAAACGCAATTTCTGGATGCTCTGGCCTCCGG
>JAJDBE010000193.1 GCA_029261515.1 Nitrospinaceae bacterium
AAAAGAAATGGGCCGTGTGGCGTTGGAGTTGAGCGATTTCGCCATCGTCACCTCCGACAACCCGCGCACCGAGGATCCTGAGCGGATCATCGCGGATATCCTGACAGGCGTCCCATCCTCCGCCGGAAAAAATCAGGATTACATGGTTGAGATCGACCGCAAGAAAGCCATTGAATACGCCGTCAACAACGCCCGGCCCGGAGACCTCGTTTTAATCGCCGGCAAAGGACACGAGAACTATCAGATACTCAATTCCGGAACGATTCATTTCGACGACCGGGAAATCGCCGCGAACGCCATCGCGGAAAGGCTGAAAAGTGATTGAAAGCAACGCCAGAGAATGCCTGCAAGCCATGCAGGGCGAGCTTTTGTCAGGACAGGAAACCCGGATCTTCCGGGGAGTGTCCATCAACTCGCGCGCGGTGGAGGCGGAGCACCTGTTTTTCTGCATTCAGGGACCGAGATTCGACGGGCATGATTTCATTCAGCAGGCGCTTAAGAAAAACGTCGCCGGAATTATTCTTTCGGATAAGGAAAAACTTCCCGCTTCATTTTCCCAAGCAAAAGATTCGGATCAACCCTTCATCATTCGCGTAAAAGACACATTAACCGCCCTGCAAAACCTGGCCCGCTTTCACCGCAGCAGGTTGTCAATCAAAGTGGTGGGTGTCACCGGCACCAACGGCAAGTCCACCACCAAAGAAATGATCGCCGCCATTGCGGAAACAACCTTTAAGACTCTCAAAACCCGTGGCAACCTGAACAACCACATCGGCCTGCCTCTCAACGTTCTGGAACTCGACGCCTCGCACCAGGTCGCCGTGCTGGAGATGGGAATGAGCGCCGCTGGAGAAATCAGACAACTGGCCCAAATCGCCCAACCCGACATCGGTCTCATCACCAATATTTCCGAGGGGCATCTGGTGCAGTTGAAAACCGTGAAAAACGTGCAGGCGGCCAAGGGAGAGTTGTTCGAATCTTTGGACGAAAAAGCCACCGCCATCGTCAATGCCGACGATCCTTTGGTGCTGGAACTGGCAAACTCTCTAAGAGCCAAAAAAATCACCTTCGGAATTCACAACCCTGCCGATGTCAAGGCGGACACCATTCAGGCCAGATCCAACGATGGCTATGATTTTAACGTCGCGTTGTTTGAGGACCGTTTCTCCGTCAGCCTGCCCTTTCTCGGCTATTGCAATATCTATAACGCGCTTGCGGCCATCGCGGCGGGGCACTCGCTGGGAATCAAACCGGAAGCCATGCAGGCGGGCCTGTCCAACTGCAAACTGCTGTCACAGCGCTACGAAATTTTCAAACACAATTCCATGACCATCATCAACGACGCCTACAATGCCAATCCACAGTCCATGCGCCAAGCGCTTTCCACCCTCACCGAGTTTCAATCTAAAGGACGCCGGTTTTTTGTGATTGGCGACATGCTCGAACTTGGAGAATTGTCCGAGACCGCGCACACGCATCTGGGAAAAGAAATCGCCGGGCAACCGGTCGATGTTCTGGTGGCGGTGGGCGAACTGGCTTCTCTCGCGGCTAAGAGCGCGCGCGACGAGGGCATGGACGAAAACCACGTGCTGACTCTAAAAAATAAAAAAGAAGCGTCGGATTATCTAAAGGAAAACGCCAGGTCCGGTGATTGCCTGTTGTTCAAGGGGTCCAGAGGCGCCGGCATGGAAGAAGTGATTCAACAATTGATCGCAACCGAGACAAATTAACGGATTATGTTTTATCATATATTTTATCCGCTCAGTTCAGACTACTCGATACTCAACGTGTTCCGTTACATCACGTTCCGCTCGGCCTATTCCGGCCTGACGGCGCTGGCGCTCAGTCTGATTCTGGGGTCCTTCATGATCCGCCTGTTGCAGAAATATCAGATCGGGGAAAAGATCCGCAAGCACGGCCCGCAGGCGCACAATGTCAAATCGGGCACCCCGACAATGGGCGGACTGCTCATCATCTTCACGTTTCTGCTATCCACACTGCTCTGGTCGAATCTTTCGAACTCGTACATCTGGATCATCGTTTTCGCGGGACTGGGATTCGGGGCGATCGGTTTCATTGACGACGTCCTCAAACTCAAAAGTGGCGACGGACTGTCTGTACGGCAAAAACTGGTCTTTCAGACTCTGCTGGCTCTGACAATCGCAGTGTTTCTCGTCTATTTCGATCCCGCCCGGTCGGCTTACGCCACCAAACTTTCGGTACCGTTCTTCAAGCAGTTTCAACCCGACTTAGGATGGGCCTACATTTTATTCATCGTGTTCATCATCGTCGGCACCTCCAACGCCGTCAACCTGACTGACGGGCTCGACGGCCTGGCCATCGGTCCCATCATCATCGCCACGCTCACTTACACCGGCATCGTGTACGTCTGCGGCCACGCCAAATTCGCGGAATACCTTGGCATTCAATTCATCCGCGAAGCGGGAGAAATCGCCGTTTTAAGCTCTGCGGTCCTGGGAGCCAGCCTCGGTTTTCTCTGGTACAACTCCTACCCGGCTCAGGTGTTCATGGGCGATGTCGGCTCTTTGTCTCTCGGCGGCATTCTGGGCACCATCGCGGTGATCGTCAAACACGAACTGCTATTGATTCTGGTTGGCGGAATTTTCGTCATCGAAGCGCTGTCCGTCATCATTCAGGTCGGCTACTTCAAATACAGCGGCGGCAAACGCGTCTTTAAAATGGCGCCGTTACACCATCACTTTGAACATTGCGGCTGGTCGGAACCCAAAGTGATCGTCCGTTTCTGGATTGTGGCGGTGGTTCTCGCCATGATCAGTTTGAGCACCTTGAAGTTGAGATAATACGTGAACGTTGCAAACAAAAATATAACGGTGGTCGGCATGGGACGTTCGGGAATCGCTTCGGCTAATTTCCTGGACAAGCAAGGCGCACACGTCACCCTGATCGACCAGAAACCGCGAGCCGACCTGGAGGAGGCAGCCTCGCAATTGAATCCGTCGGTGCAAACCGAATTCGGATTCACCGCCCTGCCCGGCAACGAGGACCTCATTGTTCTCAGTCCTGGGGTGGACATCGAATCTTCATTCCTGCAACCGGCCCGTAAGAAGGGTATTTCCATCCTAAGCGAAGTGGAACTGGCGTTTCGGTTTTGCAAAGCGCCCATCATCGCGGTCACAGGAACCAACGGCAAGTCCACAACCACGACGCTGATCGGCGACATCTTAAAGCAAGCCGAGAAAAAAGTTTTGGTCGGCGGCAACCTGGGGACTCCGTTTATTTCCCTGGTGAATCAGGAACCTGTCGATTATTTGGTTTTGGAAATTTCCAGTTTTCAGCTGGAGTCCATCGAACAATTTAAGCCGTATATCAGCATCATTCTCAATATTTCTGCGGATCATCTGGACCGCCACAAAACGTTGGATCGCTACACCGCCCTCAAAGAACGCATCGCAGAAAACCAGAATGAAAAAGATTTCCTGATTCTCAATCAGGATGACCCAAACACAAAACCGCTTGGGAGCAACGGAAAAACCCGCAAAATATTTTTCAGCGCAACGACTGAGGTGGAGGATGGGTCGTTTCTAAAGGAGAACAGGCTTTTTGTAAGGCGCA
>JAJDBE010000194.1 GCA_029261515.1 Nitrospinaceae bacterium
CTGGTCGTTTTATTACCGCAATTTAATTTTAGGGTTGCGCGACAATTTTCGCTGTGTGGTTCCCGACCATATCGGTTGCGGGTTTTCTGACAAGCCGTTCAATTATAATTACACGCTTTCTCAGCACATCGACAATCTGGAAACTCTTGTCGATACGTTGCAACTGGAAAAAATAACCCTGGTGATGCACGACTGGGGCGGAGCCATCGGCATGGGTTACGCCGTGCGCCATCCTGAAAAAATATCCCGCCTGATCGTTTTCAATACCGCGGCTTTTTTGTCAGACCAGATTCCTGCCAGCATTAATTTTTGCAGGCTTCCGGTATTGGGGCCGATTGCGGTTCTCCTTTTTAATGTGTTTGTCCGTGGCGCGTTGGCACGCGCCTGTGTTCACAAGGATCGGTTGACGGCAAAAATCCGTGAAGGATACCTGGCGCCGTATAATACCTATCCCAATCGCATAGGGGTTTTGCGCTTCGTGCAGGACATTCCCATGACCTCGAAGGTTCCGAGTTATCCTGTCGTCCAATCCATTCAGGAAAACTTAGAAAAATTTAAAGACCATCCCATGATGATCGTCTGGGGCAAGCAGGATTTTTGTTTCAACGATCATTTTCTCAATCGCTGGAAGCAGTATTTCCCCAAAGCCGAGATGCATGAAATTGAGGATGCCGGGCATTATGTGTTGGAAGACGCGCATGAGCGTATTGTCCCCTGGATGAAGACATTTCTTGAAAAACACACATTGCGTTGAGGGTAAAACCGATTAAAACCAAAGAGTTGCATGAATTTGGAAGGTTGTATGAGGCGCGAACATTGACAATGTAAAATGAGGGATGTATAAGCGATCTATGGTCAAAAAGATAAAAATATTAAAGCTTCTTGTTTTCGCGGCGGTGCTTTTGGGGATTACCTTTCCTGCCAAGGCTCCGGTGTCATCCGCGAAAAGCAAGCAGTGTTGCCAGGGTCATTGCCTGATGAGTCCATCATCTGCAAATGAAATGTCAGGAAAGCATCATTCCGGTGGCAATAAGATGATTTCCTGTTGCCAGAATAATTGCCTTTCAGCGACAGAAAGAAAAGTATTGTCGCCCCGCGCGAAACACGCTTCACTAAAAGTCGCAATTTTAACATCGCCTCTGTCCGCATTGACTTTGAGTGTTGTGTCTGCTTTTTTCAACGGTCCTCCCGCACCCCAATTACGGGCTTGCTCTTCAGGCTCTTGTTACAATGAGCGTCCCATCTTCCAGGTAAATTCCAATTTTTTAATTTAATACCCTTCTTTTTTTGCATCCGATCCAGTTCTAAAAATTTAATTTTAAAAAAGGAAGGTGTTTTATGCAATTAAAGCGTTTGGGCATTGTTGCTTCAATTTTACTGGGTGTCTTCACTTTGGCCAGCCCTTTAGCAGAAGGTCTGCCAATCAATAGTGATGTGGGGTTGACTCCGCATAAAGGGGAGTTTATCTTCCGCGTCCAGGGAAGATACTCGCGGAAAGCGGATGACCCTAGCAGTCAAGGCCGTAAAGTTGATGAATACGTCGTTCCTTTCGTCGGTGTTTATGGTTTCACATCGAAATCATCTCTCTTGGTTAAGGTTCCCTATATCAACAGAGAGCTGAGAACGGCAACGGGTGCAAATAGAGGCGATGAGGGGTTGGGGGACATCACCCTCATCGGCAAGCATCGAATATTCACCCATAACTTCAAGGGCGGAACCTCACGAGTTTCGCTGATCGGCGGATTGAAATTGCCAACGGGTGATGACGATGAGCGCGATTCCTTAGGAGTATTGCCGCAGACCCTTCAATTGGGTTCCGGTTCCGTCGATGTCATTGCCGGAGGCACCTATACGTTTCAGACATTGAGTTACGAGTTGGACGCCGACTTAAGATACATCTTTAATCAGGAGGCGAACGATTTCGAATTTGGCGATATTTTTAAATACAACCTCGCCTATCAGAAACGGATTTTTCCTTTTATTCTTCCGGATAAGGGGATCTATAGTCAATGGAACGCGGTCCTGGAATTCAACGGACAAGTCGAACAACGCAATGAGCTTGGTGGAAGTGAGGTGTTTGCTTCCGGAGGACACACGTTGTTTCTTTCACCGGGAATCCAGTTTGTCAGCAAGAGGATGGTTTATGAGTTTTCTTTCCAGTATCCCATTTTGCAGGAGTTGCATGGGAATCAACTGGAGACGGATTACAACCTGGCGCTGAGTTTTCGTTATATTTTCTAAAATCATTCGACCTAATGAGGTCTCTATATAAAGGAGTTTTGATTATGAAAGTAAAAATGAGTTCTCTTTTTCTTGCGTTTATTTTTATTGCGCTGACGGCACTTCCACTGAACGCTGAAGACAGCGGTGAAAAAATAACCATAAAAGTCGAAGGATTGTATTGCCCCTTCTGTGCTTACGGCTTGGAGAAGCAGCTCAAAAAACTGGATGGATATAAGAAAGTTGAAATCAATCTAAAACACGGAGTGGCGGAGCTTCAAACCCAACCGGGAGCCACGGTGACCGATGAAGCGATTCAGCAAGCAGTGGAAGACGCCGGCTTCGACTCAGCCTCAATCAAACGATTGCAGAAGGAGAGCAAGTAATGAGGCGGGCTTCGCTCATGGGCATTTCCTTACTTTACCTGCTTTTGTTTACAGGAATGATGTCAGAGGCCCATGGGCAAGCCCTGCCGTATTCCAGTGTTGAAGTTTTTGGAAAGAAGGGAGAACATTCAGGAGAATTCAACGAGCCGTTTGCGATCACCGTGGATTCATCCGGTGCCATCTATGTGGCGGATGCGCGCAATCACCGGGTGCAAAAATTCGATGGCACTGGCAAATTTCTTCAGCAGTGGGGAACTCAGGGCGATGGCCTTGGGCAATTCGAAAAGCCTTCCGGGTTGGTGGTTGATGGTCAAGGCGCTGTTTATGTTGCAGACTATGACCTCGACCGAATTCAGAAGTTCGATGCGCAGGGGAATTTTCTGAGAGAATGGGGAGCGAATGGAAAGAAGCCCGGCCAGTTCAGCTCGCCGACGGGGCTAAGCATTGATTCAGAAAATCACATTGTTGTTGCGGATATGTACAATCACCGTGTGCAAAAGTTTGATGCGCAGGGGAAACATCTTTCAACCTGGGGAAGTTATCATCCCATATCGGTATTTAAGTCCTTCTTTAATTTTTTGTTTTGTCAGGAAGCGGAAGGAAAGTTCAACTACCCTGCCAGGATCGCGGTTGATAATGCGGATCGCATTCATGTGTCCGACTCCTATAACAACCGCGTTCAGGTATTATCTGGACAGGGGGAGTTTGAATTTCAGTTTGGCGGCGTTGGTTCCTGGGGAGGCCGGTTCCGCGTGACTTCAGGAATCGCGGTGGATCACGCTGGCAGGGTGTTCGTAGCAGATTTTTATAACAACCGGATACAAATTTTTGATAAAGAAGGTTCGTATCTTGATCAATGGGGCGAACCGGGCGATGAGCCGGGGCAATTCAACGGACCTACCGACCTTGCTGTTGGTCCTGAAGGCAATATCTATGTGGTGGATTGGGGAAACCATCGCATTCAGATTTTTAAACTGTCGAAGGAAGTGAAATGATCGAACAAAAATATGAAAATTGAGTTTTTATACTTTGAAGGTTGTGCAAATTACAAACCGGCTTTGAAACGGCTTAAAAAAATTCTCGCAGAAGAAGACGTGGATTTTCCTGTGATAATGGTTGATGTCGATTCGGATAAAATGGCCGAGGAATTAATGTTCCCCGGTTCTCCTACTATCAGAATCAATGGAAAGGACATTGAAGAAACAGGGGACGATTTCAGCGCGGGATTTGGCGGAAGATGCCGTGTCTACAATGATAATGGGATTTTAAAGGGGGTTCCTTCGGAAGAGTTAATCAAGAATGCTATAAGATGTAATCTTACCAATTGATCCAAAGAAAAAACGGGGCTCTTATGAGCAGCGCCGTTTTGTATTTTAACCTGATAAAACCTGGATCGCTCAACCACTAACTCCAAAGGCGACTCCACTTTAGTACCAGTAAAACTCCGGTTTTTAAGGGTCCTCAACAATGACCACTCCGCGCATGATGGCCTGGTGCAGTTCGCAGTAATAATCGTAGAAACCCGCCTTGTCGAAAGTTACTTCAAACTCCTTTTTTACATAGGGGGCGTGGAATTTCTTGTCCTGCATGGGGGCCTTTCCACTCGCTACCGTGTGCAGAAGCTCTTCTGTATTGATCCACCGCACCGTATCGCCTTTCTTGACTTTTATAACCGCGGGAATGAATGTTGATTTGATAATTTTAACTTCCACCGTTTCTGTCCATCCGTTTCGTGAACCAAGAAGGAGAGATAAAAAAAGGCCCGTCAAGAACAAAACATTTTTGGCGGTCATTGCGGATTCCCCTCTTGGATGTCTGACGGGTTTAGGGCGCACCGGAATCCCAGGTTATGATGTTTCAAGGTGGGCGGGTACCAGTATCGCGAGGCGGATCGAAGGAAAAAGGCTTCGTCCTCGAAGGAGCCGCCACGAAGGATGACAAACTGCCCGGTGGTTGGGCCCAGCGGGTTGTCCGCCGGTTCCGAGGCAGCGCTTGTTTCATAATAATCCTCGCGGTACCAATCGCCAACCCATTCCCAGACATTGCCGTTCATATCGTGAAAGCCCAGAGGGTTGACCTTTTTTTTTCCAATGGAATGCGTACGGTTTTGCGAATTACCCCGATGCCAGGCGAAAGCGTCGTTCATGTCCTGGCCCCAGGAATAAGATGTGGAAGAGCCAGATCGCGCGGCGTATTCCCATTCCGCTTCGGTTGGAAGCCGGCCTTTGAAGGTCCGGCAATAAGCGTCTGCTTCGGGCCAGGAGACGTTTTCCACCGGCAGGTCTGGCCCCTTGAATCGGGACGGGTTGTATCCCATGACTCTTTCAAATTGGTTCTGAGTGACTTCGTAAATCCCCAGGTAATAAGAGTTGATGCAAACCTTGTGTTCCGGTTCCTCGACTATGAACTCCTCACTTCCCATTGTGAAACAATCTGATTCGATCAGTACCATGTCCGCGATGCTTGAGTTTTTCGATTGCGCTGAGGGTGAAACGGCAAGAAAGCATAAAACGGCAAACCACCCAATAGGTATTTTAAAAATATAGTGTCGCGGCCAGACCCGGTTCATTATCTCCTTTCCAAACGTGGCGACCCACGTGGCTTCCTGTTAGTACTTGTGAAGAATGTATTTTTTATTGTAGCGGTATTGGATACCGAAGGGGAGTTTCATTCCTGTCCTTACAAGGGGGCCAATGAAAAAACGGCACCCTGTTAAGGATGCCGTTCGCTTTATTTCATTGAGCCTCAGTATATAAAAAGTCATGCTCCGTTCTTTAACTAGTAAAGGGCGAAATACATTTTAGTACCGGTACATGTCTGGCTTGTACGGACCTTCCACGGGAATGTTCAGATAATCTGCCTGTTCCTTGGACAGCTTCGTCAGTTTGACGCCGAGCTTGTCCAGATGCAGGCGGGCCACCTCTTCGTCCAGTACTTTAGGCAGGGTGTAGACGCCGACTTCGTACTTCTTAGTGTAAAGTTCGATCTGCGCCAGCACTTGGTTGGTGAATGAGTTGGACATAACGAACGACGGATGCCCTGTGGCGCAGCCGAGATTCACCAACCGGCCTTCCGCCAGCAGAATGATGCTGTGTCCGTCCGGGAACGTGTATTTGTCGACCTGCGGTTTGATCTCTTTTTTCACGATGCCGGAATACTTGTTCAGCCCTTCGACCTGAATCTCGATATCGAAATGGCCGATGTTGCAGACGATGGCATCGTCCTTCATTTTTTCCATGTGTTCCACAGTGATGATGTCACTGCACCCTGTGGTGGTGACGAAGATGTTGCCTTCCTTGACGCCTTCTTCCATGGTGGTGATTTCGTAACCCTCCATTGCCGCCTGCAGAGCGCAGATGGGATCGATTTCGGTGACGATCACACGGGCTCCGAGGTCACGCATGGCCTTGGCACAGCCTTTGCCGACATCGCCATAACCCGCAACCACGACAACTTTTCCCGCAATCATAATATCGGTGGCGCGTTTGATGCCGTCCGCCAAAGATTCCCGGCAGCCATAAAGGTTATCGAACTTGGATTTGGTCACCGAATCGTTGACGTTCATCGCCGGAAGCTTGAGTTCCCCATCCTGCAGCATTTTATAAAGCTTGTGCACGCCGGTGGTGGTTTCTTCGGTCACGCCCTTGATTTCAGCCAACAGTTCCGGATGATTTTTGTGAACGAAATAGGTCAGGTCGCCGCCGTCGTCGAGGATCATGTTGGGTCCCTGGTCGTTGTCGAAAAGCAGGGTCTGCCCGGTGCACCACCAGTATTCTTCTTCGGTTTCGCCTTTCCAGGCAAATACTGGAATGTCCGCTTTGGCGATGGCCGCCGCCGCGTGATCCTGAGTGGAAAAGATGTTGCAGGAGGCCCAGCGAACTTCCGCGCCGAGTGCGGTCAGGGTTTCGATCAATACCGCCGTCTGAATAGTCATGTGCAGGGAACCTGCGATGCGCGCGCCCTTGAGCGGTTTTGATTGCCCGTATTTTTTTCTGAGAGACATCAAACCGGGCATTTCCTTTTCGGCAAGAATCATTTCTTCCCGGCCCCAGTCCGCCAGAGAGAGGTCTTTGACTTTAAATTTTTCCGCGACAATCGCAGTGGACATGTTCTTCTCCTCGATAAAATTAATTGAAAATCCGTTCAAAGATATTTCGGAATTTTGCCTGAAATACCCTAGTTTTTTCTATACCTTCATAATCCGGAATCGACGGCCTGGAGAGGCCGGGAAGTATTTATGGATAATAAGTTTTGAGGTTTTCCGGTAAGGACCCTGGAAGCAAATATCCAGTTTCCAATAGTTTAAATGTTTTTCCAGTTTCCGTCTACAATAACTTCAGTAAGATTGGAAAACCCTTTAAAGTTAATTAATTATAGTTTAATTTTAACTGAAAGTAAAGGTAATAATTGATTGAGCGAAGGCTATTTTAAAGAGCTAAAATCGAGGGGATGTTGAATCGCTCGCTCAATTTTCCATGCCATCTGGATTCTGGAGAGCAAATGAGGGGTTAAAGTTCATCCAGAGCGCACCTCACCTCAGTTGGTCGATATCTTTACGGTTTTATAGATAAAATTCTTAAAACTGATGAACTTTCTCTGCTCCTCAGGGTCGGTATGAAGTTCCGAAGAGCAGACTTTCAGCTTCACCGCCAATCCGGGAAGATTGGTCTGGTAGCGGGATTTTGCAGTCAAGATAAGAGATTTCACCGTGTCCCGCGTCATGTGGTTTTCCCGGAACGGTTGATGCACACTGGTCCAGAAATCTTCTTCCCCGGACTCCAGACGGTTCAATATCGTGTCTACAGATGTGTCGGGTGATAGGGCGGGGCGGCTCGACGATGGGGTCGGTTGCGCCTGGCAGGCGGCGATGATATCGTCTTCGCCGATTTGCTTGCCCTTTCTAAACAAAGTGGCCCGCAGCAGGATGTTTTTCAGCTCCCGGACATTGCCCGGGAAATTATAGCGCTTCAAATGGTCAATGGCTTCTTTTTCCAGTTGCGGCAGCGCTTCCTCGGTTGCATTCTTTTTGTATGTGTTAAACAAAATACCGAGAAAATGGGTCGCCAGGTCTTCAATGTCCTCGGCTCTTTCGTGCAGGCAGGGGATTCTAAAACTCAATGCATTCAACCGGTGATAGAGGTCTTCGCGGAAACGGCCTTTTTCGATTTCCTTCTGCAGATCCTTGTTGGTCGCGGCGATGAGGAAGATTTTAGAATACCGCGGTTGGTTTTCTCCCAATCTTAGAAAGACGCCGGTATCCAGAAACCGCAGCAACTGAACCTGGGTCTTGGGATCGGCGTCGCCAATTTCGTCGAGAAAAACGACGCCGTTATTGGCCTCTTCCAGAATGCCATGCCGATGAAACTCGGCGCCGGTGAAGGCTCCCTTTTTATGGCCGAACAATTCGCTATAGGTCAGTTCTCCACTGTAAGCGGCGATATTGGTTTTTCGCACCGGAAGTTTAAAATTTTGCCCCTTGGTTCTTTGGAAAATTTCGGTCAGCCGCGAGTAAATATTGTTGAAGAAAAACTCCTTCCCCGTACCGGTTTCTCCATAAAGCAAGAGACACGGAAGGCCGGGCAACGCCTCCTGCTGTTTGCCGGAGTTCCATTGCAGCATGCGGTTGCAGACGGATTCCACCACAATATTGATTTGATCCACCAGAGTGTGAATGGTCTGGCTTTTGCCGATGACGTTGCCGAAATAATAGGAGGAGACCTTGGGATCGCGATATTCAACGTCCTGTCTCAACTGGGTGATCTCCTGTCTGAGGTCTTCAATCTGTTTGAGATTGTGAAATTTCTGACTGATGAGACTGGCGATGATGAGTAGAATCCGCTTGTGCTCTTCGGTGAAGTGGTTTTTGCTGAAGTTGTCCTGATTGATGACTCCGAGAACGCTGTTGCCGTAGATGATGGGCACCGCCAGTTCCGAGCGGATGGCTGGGGACAGGTTTTGATAAAATCCCTGGGTTTGCCGCTCGTTCTGTAGATCGTTCACCAAGATGGGCCGGGCGGTGTGTGCGCAATATCCGGTTAACGACCTCTGGTCCGGCGGCAGTTCTTTCCCTCCCACCGGAAGCGGCGGGATTTTGCTTTTCATCCAGCCGCGGGACTTGGCGCCGATCAGTCTGCCGGCCGCATCTTCCACCACCAGCCAGGGTTTTCCGTCGATGATTTTAAGGACGGAGATGGTGCCGCTGTCTTCGCCGATCAGCTCCGAAGTCTTGTCGAGAATTTTGTGCAGGAAGTCCTGCAAAGAAGTGTCTTCGCTGGACAGCAGTTCCTCGATTTCCCCCAATACCTGAATCTCGATGCGTTCGGGGCTTTCTTCCAGAATCAATTTTTCCACCATCGAGGCGTGATCCTTCAGCAGCATCTTTTCAAATTCGGTGAACTGGTAGGGCCTGCTGGCATAGTAGTTGACCGCGCAACGGAACTGCCCGGTCTTCTCATCGAATTTAAGAAACTGGTAGAGGGAGACCAGGTCGATTTCCCTGGCGACGGATTTTCGCGAAAACCGCTCCGCCATGATATTTTCGATGTAAAGCGATTCCTGCTCGCGGTCGCGTGCTACGAGACCTAGTTTCTCGTCGTATTTCACGGTTTGATTCAGCAGACTGTCGTCGTTCAGGATGCTGATTTGATCGCGGTTGCCGTATACCTGGGCATCGTTTTTATTTTTCGAGAAGACCGCCAGGACTTCCACCCGGTCCGACGCATGCCCCGGTTTTCTTTTCGGATTCTGCGTGGAAGAGGGGACCCAGACCGAGGCCAGCGTCAGGTTGCCAATGAGGTTGACGGCGGAGCGCACTAACTGCCAGGCGGCTTCTTTTTTACGCGCCAGGTCGAGATGCCGGGAAAAGGAAATCTGCTGATGAAACCGCTTGGCCCGTTCGATCACAGAACTGTTTTTGGCAAGAAGCGAAGCGATGCCCAGGATTTCCGCTTCCGATAAAAACTCGCCTTCCTCGCCCCAGTCCAGACTGAGAGTGCCGATGGG
>JAJDBE010000195.1 GCA_029261515.1 Nitrospinaceae bacterium
AAGGCATGGTGGACGCCGTCGATCATCTGGCGCAAAAGAAAGAGTCCCTGCACATCATTCATCAAACCGGAGAACGCGATTGCGACTGGGTCCAAAACAGCTATCAGGGAAAAAGCGTGTCGGCGGATGTACGTGCCTTCATGCACGATATGGGCGACCAATACCGCAAAGCCTCGCTGATCGTCTGCCGCGCCGGGGCATCGACTCTGGCGGAAATCACCGCCTGCGGCAAGATGTCGGTGCTGATTCCCTTTCCGCACGCCACGCACAACCATCAGGAGCATAACGCCAGGGTTCTTGAGAAAGCCGGAGCCGCGGAATTGATTCTTGACAATGAGGTTTCAGGCGAACGACTGGCAAAATCCATTCTGCAGGCTATCGAGCAACCGGATCAGCGGCAGAAAATGGAGAACAACAGCTACGCGTTGGGCAAACGCGACGCCACGGAAAAAGTACTGCAATTGTGTCTGGAGTTGCTGGGGCTGACCGGCAACGCCTCTAAAAAGAACGGAACCGTCAATGGGAACCATGCGCTGTCATGTTTCTAGGAAAAACCAAACGCATCCATTTCATCGGGATCGGAGGTTCGGGAATGAGCGGAATCGCTGAAGTGCTGATCAACCAGGGATTTGAAGTCACAGGGTCCGACATGGGCAAGACCAGCGTCACCGATCATCTCAAATCGATTGGCGCCACGATCGCCTTCGGTCATAAGCCGGAGAACGTGAAGGACGCTCAAGTGGTGGTCGCTTCCAGCGCCGTGCAACCGAACAATGTCGAAGTCCTGGCCGCCAGGGAAAAAATGATCCCGGTGATCCCACGCGCCGAAATGCTGGCAGAACTGATGCGCATGAAGCACGGCATCGCCATCGCCGGAACGCACGGGAAAACCACCACCACTTCGCTCGTGGCCACGGTACTCGCCGGCGGCGGGCTGGACCCGACGGTTGTGATCGGCGGCAGATTGAAAAGTTTCAGCGGCCACGCCAAGCTTGGGCAAAGCGAATACCTGGTGGCAGAAGCAGACGAGAGCGACGGCTCTTTTCTGAAGTTATCCCCGACTTTCGCGGTGGTCACCACGCTGGATGAAGAACACATGGATTTCTACCGGACCCTGGATGGAATCAAAGACGCGTTTCTGACTTTTATCAATAAGATTCCTTTTTTTGGCGCGGCCATCCTTTGTCTAGACGACGCAAACATTCAATCGATCCTGCCAAAAGTGGAAAAACGCTACATCACCTACGGGTTGACCACACAGGCGGATTACACGGCAAGAAATATTTCCGTCGAGGGGCTGCAATCCTTTTTCACGGTGTATCACCAGGGCCGGGAACTGGGAAGAATTCATTCCGGGGCACTGGGACGCCACAATGTTTTGAACACCCTGGCGGCGGTGGCGGTGGGCATGGAGCTGAACCTCGATTTTAAAACCATCGCCGATTCGTTAAAAGACTTCACCGGCGTCCAGCGGCGTTTCGAAATCGTGCATCAATCCGACGCGTTAACGGTGGTCGATGACTACGGCCACCACCCGGTCGAGATTCAAACGACATTAAGAACAGCCAAGGAGACCTGGCCGGAACGGAAACTGATCGTAATTTTTCAACCGCACCGCTATTCGCGGACACAATCGCTGTTGAAAAGTTTTTGCACCGCGTTCAACGACGCGGACCATGTGATCCTTCTGGATATCTATGCGGCGGGGGAGGCTCCCATCGACGGGGTGCATTCCCGGATCATCGCGGAAGGCGCAAGAGAAATGGGTCACAAAAATTTTGAATATATGGAAAACCGCAACGAGGTGGTTCCCTATTTGCTTCGTGTTTTGAGTCCTGGCGATGTTGTCATGACCCTGGGCGCGGGAAACGTCTGGGAACTGGACCACCAGTTGATTGCGAGTCTTAAGAGTGCCTCTAAAAATTGACTCTGGCTATGAGCCGCCCTTATGAAATAAGGGCTGGTGAGTTGCCTGGAAAAAAATTGTCAAGTTATTAGAGATTTCTTTAAAAATTAAAAAAACATCCAGAGAGGATCAAACCATATGTTGAGCGAACCTTGGAAACGGAGATTAATCAACTTTACTCACCCCGGCGTGGGGCAGAGGTTTCCCCTTGGCACCCGGCTGGATTTACCGAAAACCGTCCTGGGACGTAAATTACGGCAGAGAAAAATCATGACCAATCCATTTCCCTGGTTATCCAAATTCAAAGGCGAAGTCAGACGCGACGAAATCATGTCTCTTCACACCTCGATCCGGGTCGGCGGCCCGGCGGATTTTTTCATTCTGCCGAAAGATGCCCTGGATCTGCAAACGGTATTGAAGGCCAGAGGCGATACCCCCTTATTCGTTTTGGGCGAAGGAACCAATCTGCTGGTCAAAGACCGCGGCATTCGCGGCATCGTTATTTCGCTCAAGGAAAGTTTTAAGGCGGTTGAGCCTCCAGTATTCGGGAAAACTGCCGAAAACAAAGATAAGGCGGTGATCCGTGTGGGCGCAGGAGTGAAATTATCCTACCTGGCGAAATTTGCTGCGCGCTACTCTTTGACCGGAATCGAACATCTGGTCGGCATCCCCGGTTCCATTGGGGGGGCTGTGACCATGAACGCCGGCGCCGAAGGCACTGAAATCGGTCCCTTCATCAAAAGCGTCACCCGCATCACGCCCGATGGAGAAATAGAGGTCCTTAAAGGAGAGGACATCACCTTTCTCTATCGCAAAGCCGTCTTCCCTTCCGAGGGGGGAATTGTCATCGAAGCGGAACTGGAATTTGCAAAAGGCGATACGAAGGCGATTCATGAAACCATGAACAGCCATCTCGCCAGAAGAAGTTCCACGCAACCTTTAACCGTGCCCAATTCCGGATCGATCTTTAAAAACCCTCCTGGCGACAAGGCAGGAAGGTTGATTGAAGCGGCGGGACTCAAAGGAACCACGTTCGGGCAGGCGGGAGTGTCTCTCAAGCATGCGAATTTCATTGTGAACAAGGGCGATGCCAGCGCTGAGAATGTCCTCGACCTGATCGACCACATTCAGAAAACGGTCGAGGAGAACTCCGGCGTCAAACTGGAAACCGAAATTGTGGTCGTTGGTGAATGAAACGAAAATACGGAGTGAACGCCACTCCCTTTCATGTGAGGAAACAAGTCTGTGTTTAACAGGTCCGCTATCAAGGGTACCCCTCCTTCCTTTGTCTCCGGCTTTTTTGGCCGAAAGCCGGGGGCGGACCTTGTTTTTTTTAATTCGGGAACCCCGTGTTGCAAGCGTTGAAAGAAAAGAAAATCGGGGTCCTGATGGGGGGATTGTCTCCAGAGCGGGAGGTGTCGCTGACTTCTGGAGAATCTGTCATGCAGGCGTTGCAAAAGCAGGGACTAGATGCCATCGCCATTGACGTGGATCACAGAATCGCCGTCACGCTGGAACAAAGCAATATTGACGTGGCGTTCATTGCTCTGCACGGAACCTATGGAGAAGACGGAACCATTCAAGGCCTTCTGGAATATGCAAAAATTCCCTACACCGGCTCGGGTGTTCTGGGAAGTGCGATCGCCTATGACAAGGTGAAATCAAAGGAAATATTTAAAATCAACGGTATTCCTTCTGCGGACTATCAAGTGTTGAACCGAAACCGGAAAAAAGAAATCAAACGCACACTGGATCTGCCGGTGGTGGTCAAGCCCTCCAACCAGGGTTCCAGCATCGGCGTCACCATCGTCAAACAGGAAAGCCAGTGGGCCGAAGCGGTGGAAAGCGCTTTCACCTATTCCGAAGAAGTGGTGGTGGAACAATTCATCGAGGGCCGTCTGCTGGCTGTGGGAATGAATGGCGAACAGCCGCTTCCTGTCGTGGAGATTCAACCGAAATCGGGGTTTTACGATTACGAAGCCAAATACACCCAGGGAAAAACCGACTACATCTGCCCGGCCCAGTTGAGTTCCGAAGAAACCGCCCGCTGCCAGGAAGTGGCGGTCAATGTGTTTCGTGTTCTTAAAGGCCGGGGCATTCCACGAGTGGACGCGATTCTCGACGCCAGGGGAATCCCCCAGGTTCTGGAGATGAACACGATTCCGGGGTTGACCCCCACCAGCCTCTTGCCAATGGCGGCGAAACAAGCGGGAATGGATTTTGAGGAATTGGTGATCGAAATTTTAAAATCGGCACAACTGGATTACGGAGTCTAAATCGCTATGGATTATGCCATCGCAGGAAATAAAAATCTGTCGGGAGCCTGGGCGGAACTCAAGTCGCAAAAGCGCCAAAAACTGAAAAAAGGCAAGCGGTCTTTGCGCCTGCAAAACAGCCTGAACGTCTTTTCTTTCTTGTGGGTTCTGGTCAAAACCTTAGTCAGCTGGACCACCCGGCTCACCTTGTTGGCGGCATTTTCTTATGGGGTTTATTATGGTTACCAGACACTCACCTCTTCACCGCAATTCGCCATATCCAATATCAGTCTCACCGGGAATAAAACCGTTCCCGAGCACGAATTGCGGCAATGGCTGGGACCGGTGACCGGCGAAAATATTTTCCTGCTGAATCTCGAAGACCTGTCCACCAAACTGGCCGGGCATCCCTGGATTCGCACCGCGTCGGTGAGAAAAGCGTTCCCGCAAGGACTGCAGGTGCATGTGGAGGAAAGAACGCCCTACGCCAGAATCCAGATGGACGGGGAATATGTCCTGGATAACTATGGCGTGATTCTCTCGGACGATGCCGCGGCTTTTTCTCATCTTCCATTGGTCATCCACCCTTCCTCCGGGGAAGCGGTTCTGGGTGAGAATGCGGCGGGAGAGGGAATCATTCGCGGCCTTCAGACCATGCACTATTTCAACAAACTGTCTTTTTTCTCTGGGAACCCGATCACTACGGCCGAGATTGACGAAATCTCCCGCGTTACCTTTAAGAGCCGGGATGGGAACTTGAAAGTGTTCATGGATGTGAACACCATTTCGGAAAGTTTTCAGGATTTTTTGATCGTGGAGAAAACGCTCGCGAAACAAAAAGTGGATATCGAGCACATCGACTTGTCGTTTAAAGATAAAGTTGTCGTGAAACACAAAAAGGATTCTTAAGAAATGACCGACCTTCAAACATTAAAAATACCGGACCATGTCCAAAAAAAATAATTTCGTTGTTGGCCTGGACATCGGGACCACCAAGATCTGCTGCATTATCGGCGAGGTTTCTCCTGAAGGAGGAATCGACATCATCGGTCTTGGCCAATACCCGTCGAGAGGCCTGCGCAAAGGCGTCGTCGTCAACATCGACAGCACCGTCGAGTCGATCAAAAGTGCTGTCGAGGAAGCCGAACTCATGGCCGGGGCTGAAATCGACTCGGTCTTTGTCGGCATTGCCGGCGGCCACATCAACAGCCTCAACAGTCACGGCATCATCGCGGTGAAGGGGAAAGAGATCAACGGCAAGGATGTCGACCGGGTGATCGAAGCCGCGAAAGCCATTGCCATCCCGCTCGACCGGGAAGTCATTCACGTCCTGCCGCAGGAATACGTCGTCGACAACCAGGACGGCATCAAAGACCCCCAGGGCATGGCCGGAGTCCGGCTCGAGGCCAAAGTGCACATCGTCACCGCCGCCGTCACCTCGGCCCAGAACATCGTCAAATGCGTGAACAAAGCGGGTTTGGGAGTGCAGGACATTGTGCTGGAACAACTGGCATCAAGCGAATCGGTTCTTTCTCAGGATGAAAAAGAACTGGGCATCGCCATGATCGACATCGGCGGCGGCACTTCGGACATGGCGATCTTTTACCAGGGGGCCATCAAACACACTTCGGTTTTGACCATCGCCGGATCGCAGATGACCAACGACATCGCCATTGGCCTCAGAACACCAAACGCGGAAGCGGAAAAAATCAAGCACGCCTACGGCTGCGCCTACTCTCCCCTGGTCCGGGCAGACGAAACCATCGAAGTCCCAAGCGTCGGAGGCCGGGAACCCAAAACCGTCTCCCGGCAGATTCTAAGTGAAATCATCGAAGCGCGCGCCAAGGAAATGTTTGAAATGCTGAACCATGAACTGGACGTTTCCGGTTACCGGGAAATCATTTCTTCCGGAATCGTTCTGACCGGCGGCGCGGCTTCCATGCAAGGCATGGCGGATCTGGCGGAAGACGTTTTTCAGTGCCCGGTCCGGATCGGCACACCCACGGGCCTTGGAGGATTGATCGATGTGGTGACCAGCCCCATGTACGCCACCAGCACAGGATTGATCCAGTACGGTTTGAGAAAAAACCGGATGGGAACGACCCGTGAACTTCAGGGCCGAAACTTGTTCGAAAAAATTTTCAGCCGCATGCGGGATTGGGCTGAAGAGTTCTTTTAATAGGAGGAAACTATGGGTTTAATCGAATTTGACAATAATAATGAGTACTCCGCCAAGATAAAAGTCATTGGCGTTGGCGGCGGCGGGACCAATGCGGTGACCTCTATGGTCAAGGACAATATCCGCGGGGTCGAGTTCTGTGTCGCCAATACGGACATTCAATCGCTGGACTCCTGCAAGTGTCCTGAAAAAATTCAGATTGGAACCGAATTGACCCGGGGCTTGGGCGCAGGCTCCAATCCTGATATCGGGAAAAGAGCGGCAGAGGAAAGTGAAGTTGAGATTCGGGATATGATGCAGGGCGCGGACATGGTGTTCATCACCGCAGGGATGGGCGGCGGAACCGGGACCGGAGCGGCTCCGATCATTTCCCGAATCGCCCGCGAAGTGGGCGCCCTGACCGTTGGAGTCGTCACCAAACCGTTTTCCTTTGAAGGCAAAAAACGCGCCTCCCAAGCGGAAGCGGGCATGCAGGAGTTGAAACATGCTGTGGACACGCTCATCGTCATCCCTAACCAGAAACTACTGAGCTTTGTGGACAAGGAAACTTCCTTCACGGGCGCTTTTGGCCTGGTCGATGATGTGCTCAAACAGGCGGTTTGCAGTATCTCGGATCTGATCGTCGTTCCCGGCCTCATCAATCTGGACTTTGCCGACGTTAAAGCCATTATGGGCAATATGGGAAAAGCGCTCATGGGAAGCGGCCTTGCATCCGGGGAAAATCGGGCAGTGGAAGCGGCTCAGAAAGCGATTTCCAGTCCGCTGCTGGACGAAGCCACGGTGGACGGCGCGCAGGGAATCCTGATTAACATCACCGGCGGCGAGGACCTCGGCCTTCTGGAAGTGAACGAGGCTTCTATGCTGGTGCAGAAAAACGCCCACGAAGACGCTCACATCATCTTCGGCGCGGTCATCGACCCGCATATGGAAGGACAAATGCGCGTGACGGTCATCGCCACGGGGTTTGAGGAGAATAAAACTGAGAAAAAAATACCACACTTGATGCCGGTGGAACAACCGAAACAGGAGGAAGTGTTAAAAAACGGCACCACTGGCGGCCCGGCAGATGTGGCCTACAGCCACCTGAAAAATCTGGCTCATTCCATCAAGGAAGAAAATCCGGAACTCGATTCCATGCAGGTCAATTTCGATATTCCTACTTTTTTACGAAAACACGCGGATTGACCGGCCTTGACGAAGCGCATTTCACCCCCCCCTTCCCTATTGATGACAAGGGAAGGGGATTTTTCCCCCGGACACAATCGCCCGATTTAATGGCCTTCTCGGGCAATACGGGTTACGCCTTTTTCAAATCGTTCAAATCCCAGTTGTAATCGAGATATTTTATCTTGATGTCAGAGTCCTGAAGCTTCTTTTTCTCAGCAGGCGCGGCATAGCGGCTGATAAAGGCCAGCACACCGCCCTGGGATTCAAAATCATCCTCGAACCACTTGAATATGGACGAAAGATAAACCCGGTTTTTCTTTGTGTCTATCTTCATCCCTTTCCCGGCATTGGCCAGAAACTTGCCTGTTTGATCGTCCAGCTGTTCGTTGAGTTTTTCCGCCGTGTAGGCCTCCGCTCTCATGTCGGGACAACTGACCGAAGCGCAGACGATGGCCAGATGAATCCGCGGCTCTCCCATCTTTCTTATGATCTCGTGTTCCACTTCGTCAAGCGTACGCTCCTCTCCCGCAACCACTCCTGCCGGACGCTTCCAGACCGATTTGAATAAGCTACCCACATCCTTGATGCTTTCTACCGGATAGTTGTCGGCCACCACTTTCGCCGCCAGGACGTTATACACGTTGATCCAGAACGACAGTTTATCCTCTTTGGATTTTAAATCCGCAAGCGAAGCGGTTTTCAAGTCGTTGACCAATTTCTGGAAACCGGGATCAGCTTTCAAATCCCGGTAGGCAATGCCGTTCAATTCGACTCCATCAATTTTCGTCGCCCTCACATGCTTCTTTAACAAGGCGTCCCATCCGGAAAAATCGAAGGCCGTCGCTGTAGAGATACTCCATAAAAACACGCCCGCTAGTACTGCAAAACAAGTGAAAAACCGGCGTTTAAACCGAGAACTATTTTTCGTGAACATGACGCTCCTTTTTATTTCCCAATCCTGTATTTGTGCATATTTCTCAAATAATTACCGAACTTGACAATCCTGATACGATCATTAGTATATCTAAAGTATAAACCCTTACACAAAGAGCGGAAAGCGGACCGGGATCGGCGGCATTTCTTTATTTTAAAATAAGGACAAGATCAACCGGATTAAGATCACATTTTTTTGATGTGCTCTTTAATGTAGAGTAAAGTAAAATCTTAATTGATTTCTTATTGATTTAAATAGGCTTAACCACCCAAGCACATGGTGACTTTTTTCAAAAACCTGTTCTCCCGAAATGGTAAACCATTCAAATACCATCTGGCGGAGACTGGAATCGATCCCAAAGATCTTTTATACATCTCCGATCTGGATGGAACGTTGTTGAATTCCTCCGGAGTTCTGGAACCAAAACTTCTTGAACGTCTCAATCGTATGATCGACAACGGTTTAAAGTTCACTATTGCCACGGCACGAAATTATGATTCGGCTCAACCCATCCTCAATGGGCTGAACTTGAAAATTCCCGCCATTCTGTTCAATGGCGTCTATCTGACAGACTTCCACTCCGGTCAAAATATTTTTCTTGCCGATTTTATCGCCAAAGAAGTCGTAGAAGACATGATGCAGCTGGTCACTCCTCTTAACATTCACCCGTTTATCTATACTTACCGGTCGCACGGGGAAATGCACCGGGTATACTACCGGGATGCGAGCAACCCCGGCTGTCAAGCCTATCTCTCAGCGATGGAAGGCGATGGCAGACTGAAGAAAGTCGAGGAGTATAAATTCACCGAGGAGGAAGAAAGAATATCCGGATTTTTATTGATCGACGACAAAAAAACGTTAAAACCCATATACAATACGTTAAGAAGAAAATATTCTGAAGAGATCAAGCTCTATTTCGCCGAAGATGTTTCAAACAAGAAGTATTACTGGCTTCAGGCGTTCCACCCGGAAGCCAACAAAGCTAAAATGGTGACGCTATTATCCCAATACTTGAAACATCCCTTAAACAAGGTGGTGGTGTTCGGCGACTACCTGAACGATTTGTCAATGTTCAAAATTGCAGGCCGTGCGGTCGCCGTTTCCAACGCCGTGCCTGAAATAAAGCAGGCGGCACATGAAATCATTGGCAGCAATGACAGCGGCGCGGTGATTGATTACCTGGAATCCTTGTTTTTGGATCGACCCGGAAACGAAACGCACGCCAGTAGATAAGGAAAGTTTTTCTTTATACAATGAATTTTTACAGTATTTTTTTAGATCTCACTTCACTCCTTTCTTATAGGTTCAAATAGGCCATGTCAGAAGAACAGCAATCTCCCAAGGAACCAGAAAAAACGATTTATGAGAGGGACAAAACCGCCAAGGAACCGGTGAAATCCGCCGATGCCCCCCCCTCCCCTGTCAAGCCCAAGATAAAACCCAAAAAAGTTTTTGTCGCCAAAAAAACGACACTGAAGACGGATAAACCGATGGAACACCGCGTTCGTCATATCCGCTTATCTTCCCTAGATGCGGCAGAGGTGATCCGGCAAACCATTCTCGATCTGCAAAAAGAACTCGCGGATCAGCCCTCAGAAGATCCGGATAAAGAATTCAACGACCGGGAAAAAGTGGAGAAGTTTTTCGCCAAACTGGCGAAAAAATACAGCATCTGCACCACCAAGATAATGGGAGGAGATTTAGGCTGGATCTATCCTGGAATGGTAGTGACGGACGGGCTTCTAACAGAGGATCTGATCGCGGTTATTATGAACACGGAAAAATATACTGTTCCGGAGCCGATCAAGACCAAGCTTGGCATCCACCTGATCCTGGTTTGCGAGAGCCAGTATTTCACTCCCAAAGAAAGTGAATCCGAACAGCAGGGAAAGCCCCAGTCTATTCCCGGAGTTCCAAACTAATAAGTGCTAAAAAATTAGTTGTGACGGCCCACGCTGTCACCCTTAGCCATGTCATTCTGAACTTGTCGAAGAACGAAGGGTGACAAAAATCTCAATAATTAATTTCATGGTTCGACCAGCTCACCATGACAAAAAATGAGAGTTTGGGGGTCAGAAGCTGACGTCTTTTCCCATTTCATCGCGCAGGATAATTTCGGCAGGTGTGTAGTATTTCTTGTTGGTGTTGCAGGTTTTGCAGGCGGCCACGGTATTCCCCTTGGTGCTCTTGCCGCCACGGGAAATCGGCACGATGTGGTCCATCGTCAGTTCTTCAGGCTTGAACTTGCCGCCGCAATAATGGCATATCCCTTCCTGGACCTTCTGCTGCCACCATTGTGATTTCCGAAGTTTCCGGGCCTTGGCCTTTTCAGCTCTGAAATAAGTTTCATTCAGCGCCGGCAGCTCTGTATCCTGACCGCGATCCGTTTTTTTTCCACGCACTCGCATCAATTCTCCTGAAGTTGAATCCACCTAGGATCGATCATCACCCTGGGACTCAAGTGCAACCGCACCGCCCGGACCGATCCTGAAATGCTGCCTTGAGGATACCAGTGCATGTCGCCATTGTCGAACTCAAACCCCAGCGCCGCGGACAGACGGGTCTTCGCGGTCCAGAAACAGCTGCCATAGCTGAATTCAAACACCGGGTCGATGTGTAGATAAAACGTCTTTCCCCTGGACTGGAAAGGTTTACTGATTTCATACAGGCTCTGGATTTCCAACCGGTCCGGCAGGCGCCAATCCGAATATCCGCCCAGTTGCCGGTCATTCAAAGTTCGGATATAGTCGTTGGCGTCGTACCAGTTGATATAATTCCCTGTTTCCGGATAGGCGTAACTCTCCTGCCACATAAGCCCGGTGTGGGTATCGGTGATGGTTCCGTCTCGATTGTCCGTAAAGCGTTGCGTCATTTTCAAATTTTGGCTGAATCGTTAACTTCTCTCACCAAACCCCTTTATTTTCATCATATTAACATAGGAGTCCAACGGTGAAAACTTTGGCCCTCTTCAAACTGCTCTGCTCTCGAAATTCTTCTAAGTTTTAAACTTTCCAAGGCAAAACAACAGGCTCAAAACTATAACTGCATTCCTTGATGTCGTCCTTGGCCCAGGGGTAGCGGTGACAGATGAGAGGTTTTTCAGGCTTGTCGTGCACCCGGCATTCGTTGTCCGGTCCCAGCTGGGAGCAGGGAATATTGATGGAGTAAAACAACAGGTTCTTTTCTTCATCGTCGCCAACAACCTGGATGCCCCGGTAACCGAGGTACCGCTTAAGCTCCTCCATATTGCCATGCTGCCTCAACGTAATGTCCCGAACGGCAGTAATATTCACGACTTTGCAGCATTCCCCGCATTGATTGCACTCACCTGTTCGCTCTAACATAAAATCCTCTTTCAAAATCAATAGATGAATACCTCCCCCAGCCCCTCCTTGCTAAGGAGGGGAGAATCAAAACCCTACCTCCCTTTAAAAAAAAGAAATTAATACGCCTCCCCT
>JAJDBE010000196.1 GCA_029261515.1 Nitrospinaceae bacterium
CTCAAAGCCGAAAAACTCATCCTGATGACGGACACGGAGGGCGTTAAAGGGAAAGATAAGAAATTAATCTCCGAGCTGACCCGGAAGAAAGCGATGGGCCTCATCAAAAGCAAGGTCATCCGCGACGGCATGCTGCCAAAAGTCAATTGCTGTCTGGATGCACTCAAAGCCGGCGTCAGCAAAACCCACATCATCGACGGCCGGCTGAAACACGCCCTCCTCCTGGAATTATTCACCGAACAGGGAGTCGGCACCCAGATCGTTGAAAAATAGCCCACACCCCACTCGAAAAAGTACGAAATAATAGGCAAATTCCATTGGATACTAGCTTTTAATTGATTTACATTAATAACTAGTGTAAAATTTATATTTAATAACGTACTTTAACCCGGGGAGGGGATAAAGAACTTGGACCAAGCATATTATTGGCCATCAAATAGACTGAATCCCTTATCCTCCCCCGCATTAAATCACCTGCCACCCTGTTTGAAAACCGCTGAACAATGACGACGACAAGTTATGAAAATAGCTCCGGGTCCCTTGGGGGAAAACAACCGGACAACGGGCATATAAAACCCCTCAGCTTTTCCCACACCCGGTTGTCCTTACTCACTATTCTCCTGTTGGCGGTTGCGGGTTGGTTTAGTTTCACGACTGTCAAGCAGGAAATAAAAAATAGCCTTTCCGATCAACTCAAGATTACCCTTTCCGCCAACGTCGAAGCCCTAAAAATCTGGATCGAAGACAAAAAACTGGATGCCGAGGTTTTAGCGGCCCAACCTGAGATTCAAGAGAAAATTTTTGCTCTTATTGATTATGCAAAAAACGAAGATGTGGGACCCGGATTACTGAAGGAAACTCAGGAACTTATCTGGCTAAGAGAACATCTTGGGGCCGCGTGCGAAAAATACGGTTTTATCGGATTCGTTCTTTTGGACAGCACAGGATATCAAGTGGGGGCTCTCCTGGAGGAACCTGTCGGCAAGCGCCAGTTGATCGAGCGGTCCGATTTTTTCTACCGCTCTCTCCAGGGGGATACCGTCCTTTCGCATCCCTTTCCCAGCGAGGTGGACTTACCAGACATCAATGATGCCTGGCATTCCAATTGGCCCACCATGTTCGCTTCCACTCCCATGCGTAATAAAGAGGGTGAAATCGTTGGCGTCCTGGCATTTCGTATTCGGCCCGAAATTGCCTTCACCCGCATCCTGGAAATCAGCCGTTGGGGTAAAACCGGTGAAACTTACGCATTTAACAGTGACGGACTCATGATTTCAGACAGCCGATTCAATCCTGATCTGAAAAAGGCGGGACTCATTCCTGATGAGCCAGAAAGCCGTGCCATTCTCCATATGGAAATCCGCGATCCCGGTGGAAATAGGGTTGCAGGATTCAGCCCTTCCCAGCCGCGCCGGCAACAACCTTTGACTCTTATGGCCGCAAACGCAACCAAAGGCAACACGGGAATAAATGTAGACGGATATAACGATTACCGTGGCATTCCTATACTGGGCGCCTGGACGTGGCTTCCGGATTATCATTTTGGCATCACCACGGAAATCGACAGAGATGAAGCTTTTGAGCCTCTCAATACCATAACAAACGGGTTTCTTTTAATATTTGGACTTCTTGTCGTTTTCACTATTGCCACTTCATGGTTGCATATCCGTCAATTTCATATCGAAAGCGAGCGGAACCTGGCTCATGAACAAATAAAGGAAAATGAAGTCCGCTTACAGAGCCTCATGGACAATGCGGGTGATGGGATTATTACCATCAATGAGCAGGGAATTGTAGAAACGTTCAATCCAGCGGCGCAAAATATTTTTGGTCACCTGAGTTGGGAAATTATCGGCCGAAACATCGATATTCTTATTCCAGAGTCAGACCGTTCGGCTCACAACAAGGGCCTACAGCGGCATCTAGCTACAGGCAAAATAACGATTTTAGGACAAACCGTGCAGGTCCGGGGGTTACGCAAAGATGGTACCATTTTCGACCTTGAACTTTCGATCAGTAAAATGACTCTTGCGAACAGCATAAAGTTTATAGGAATTGTTCGTGATATCACGGACCGGAAAGCAGCGGAAGAAAAGCTTAAAGCATATTCGGTTGAACTGGAGCGGAGTAATAAGGATCTCCAGGATTTTGCCGCGATCGCATCTCACGATCTTCAGGAGCCATTACGCAAAATTATCACCTTTGGAGACCGATTGCAGGCCATGGTTCCCGACTTGCCGCAAAAGGGAGACGACTGTTTGCAACGGATGCAAAAAGCGGCAGAACGCATGCAACGGCTCATCGATGACCTGCTTGTATATTCCAGGGTCACCACAAAAGCACAACCGTTTAAATCTGTTGATCTCAAGGACCTGGTCCATCAAGTACTGGAGGACCTTGAAGTGGGAATCAAAAAATCAAAAGGGACGATCCATGTTAATGGTTTACCCACTCTTCGGGCGGATGTATTTCAAATGCGCCAGCTATTTCAAAATCTTATTTCTAACTCGCTTAAATACCACCGGGAAGGCACCCCCCCCGTTATCAATGTGGACTGCTTTCAAAGGGAAAACGGCGGTTGGAAAATTACTCTGGAAGATAACGGCATCGGTTTCGATGAAAAATACACTAAAAAGATTTTTAAACCGTTTGAACGCCTGCATGGAAAAAACGAATATGAAGGAACCGGAATGGGTCTTGCGATCTGCAAAAAAATTGTGAGTCGACATGGCGGCACAATAAGCGTGCGTAGCAAACCTTTATCTGGAACCACTTTTACTATTTATTTTCCCGCCGTTTTCCCCTCCCCGGATCAAAGAGAACCACAGCTCGTTTAACCTCAATTAAATCAATAGTTCGCTTTCTGTGAAGCTGGCTTTCTGAAGCTGGCTTGTTATTGACATTGGCTATTTTGGCTGATAACTTATTGAAAACAGCAGGTTAGATATTCCCCCCATTGGTTTACAATTAACCCATGAACAATTTTGAGCTGGATGAACGAAGGAAAACCGTTTTGCTGGAAGTGGTCAACGACTACATCCAGAAGGCGGAACCTGTCGGCTCGCGCAGTATTTCCAAAAAACACATTGAAAAGCTGAGCGCCGCTACCATCCGCAATGTCATGGCCGATCTCGAGGAAATGGGTTATCTGCACCAGCCGCACACCTCAGCAGGACGGGTTCCCACGGACGAAGGATACCGTTTTTATGTGGATCAACTATTGAATCCGCAAAACATCCTGAAGGATGTCGAGGATTTGACCCGTGCTTATGAGTATGGAAATAAGAAGCAGAACATTCAGGAGGTGCTGGAAACCGCTTGCAGTCTTCTTTCGGAAAACTCAAATCAAGCCGGGTTGGTGATGCTGCCCACATTTTCCAATACGTTGTTCCGGCATATCGAATTTGTCAAAGTCGGGAGCGACCAGGCGCTTGCCGTGTTTTATTCGGACTTTGGCGTCTTGCAGAACAAAATCATCCCGCTGGAAAAGGAAATGACGCAGGACGAGCTGTCTTCCATTTCTAAATATCTCAATGAAGAATTCAGCGGCAAGTCGATCAAGTCGATTCGGTTGGACCTGTTGCACCGGATGCGCAATGAAAGGGAAAACTACAATCAATTGATGAAACGAGCGATGGATTTATCCAGCCAGATATTTTCCGAAGAAAAGGAAGACGGGTCTCTCCTCGTAGAAGGCGCTCTCAACCTATTGGACCATCCGGAATTCACCGCCGACCTGGAAAAAATCAAATCGCTTCTTAAAACCCTGCAGGACAAAACAAAACTGGTCAAACTTCTGGACCGGTGTTTGAATTACGATGGGATGACCATCCTCATCGGCGAGGAGAACCTCGACGAGGAAATGGAAGGTTGCAGCCTGATTGCGCAAAACTATCAGCAAGGCGATGAAAAACTGGGAACATTGGCTATTTTCGGTCCCAAACGCATGGACTATAAAAAGATCATCTCCATCGTCAATCAAACCGCAAAGACGGTTTCAAATTTAATTTCACAAAAGAATCGTGAGTTTTAATAAGGGACACTATGAACACGAAAAACACATCTTCTTCGGAACCTGAAAACTCTGAAATAGAGGATACTGAAGAAGCCAGCATGACGGATGATTCCCTGGATTCGGAGATAGATTTAGAATCCGGCGAAGACACCGAAGTGGAAGGAAGAGATCCTGTTGATGTCCTCAAGGAGGAACTTACGGAGCAAAGGAATGAGTTCCTGCGCTACCAGGCCGAAACGGAAAATTTCAAAAAAAGGATGCGCAAAGAGAAGGAAGACTTTTCCCGTTTCGCCAATGAAAAACTGTTAAAAGAACTTATCCTGATAAAGGACAATCTGGAACGCGCCCTTTCCGCCCCCAATGCCACGATCGAAAGCCTGAAAGAAGGGCTGGACATGATCCTCAAGCAATTCGATTCCTTTATGGAAAAAGAAAACGTAGAGTCCATTGCGGCTGTGGGCGAAAAATTCGACCCTGCCGTACACGAGGTGCTGTGTCAGGTAGACTCGGAGGAGCACGAAGACAATACCGTCACCGAAGAATATTCCAAAGGTTATCATCTAAATGGCCGCATCCTTCGCCCTGCAAAAGTCGTGGTTTCCAAGCGCCCGGAAAAAGACGGGGCCAAAACTTCCAGCAAAGAAAAAGAAGAAGACGGGGAAACCGACTCCTGACAGAAAATCGAGGCAGGACTTTTCATGAAATTTCCTCCCTTCTAAAAAATTTAAATGCCTGAACTCCCGGAAGTAGAAACTCTGAAGCGCGCCCTCCTTCCCCTGGTAAAAAACCAAACACTCCTGGAACTGAAATTTTTCAGAAAAGACATTCGTTTTCCCATTCCGCAAAAAAAACTGCACGAACAACTGACTGACAAAAAAATTTTCGATATCACCCGCAAAGGCAAATACCTCTTGTTGCATGCCGATACCGGCGCCATGATCCTGCATTTGGGAATGAGCGGCAGGGTCATCCAGTATCCATCCAGAGAACCAGTGGAAAAACACACGCACGCCGTTTTCCATTTCACGCCGGATACTTTTCTGCATTTTATCGATCCCCGCCGATTCGGAGCCATTCTCTGGGTCGGGAAGGATGAAGGCCACCCTCTTCTCGATCACCTGGGGTTGGACCCGCTTGCCCGCGAAACCACCGCCAAGGTGTTAAAATTGAAAGCGAAAAATTGCAGGGCACCGATCAAATCGTTTCTCATGGATTCAAAACGCATGGTCGGCGTCGGCAATATCTATGCCTGCGAAACCTTATTCAAAACCCCTCTCAACCCACGGCGGCCTGCAGGGAAAGTCACCCTCGTCGAATGGGAAAAGCTGGTCGCTTCTCTCCAATCCACTTTGAATAACAGCATCGCATCAGGCGGCACCACTCTGCGCGACTTTTTCAGCGCCGATAAAACCCCCGGCTATTACGCCGTCAGCCTTTCGGTTTATGGAAAGGAGAAGCAGCCCTGCCCCAATTGCACAACCCCAATCGCCCGAAAGGTTCATTCGGGCCGGTCCACCTTTTACTGCAAGGTGTGTCAGCGAAAATAATTGCATTTTCCTTCTTTCCCGGCTTGTTCCCTGCCTTATAATAAGACCCTCGTTTAACACTCTTAAGACAAGCGTATTTTTATGAAACTGTCCATCGGCCTCGTCACGCTGAATGCAAAATACATCCACACCTCTCTTAGCCTGCGGTATTTAAGAAATGCGGCGCGGCTGGCCGGATTTCAAAACGTTTGGATCGAAGAATTTGTCATCAATCAACCGGTGTGGAAAATCGCCGCGGAGATTCACGCGCGCCGACCGGACATTCTCGGCGTCAGCATTTATATCTGGAACCGCCAGCAAAGCTTTGAGCTGATCGAGCGGTTGAAAAAGCAGATGCCGGCTCTCGAAATCGTGGCCGGCGGGCCCGAGGTCTCTTTTGAACCCAACCTGCCGGATCAATACACTCTCATTTCCGGAGAAGGCGAAAGCAAATGGGTGGAGTATTTAAAACATAAACAAAAAGGGCAAACGCCTACCTCGGAAACTCTTGCCCAGTGGAATACCTATGGGACCGATCTGCCAGAATTGATCCCGCCTTACCTTCCGGAAGACACGGGGGAAATAAAAAATCGCATCGCGTATCTGGAAACGTCAAGAGGCTGCCCTTACCTTTGCTCGTTTTGTCTCTCCGCCCTCGACAAAAAAGTCCGGTATTTCGATGAGTCGATCGTCAACGAGCAAATCGAGCAACTGGTCGCGGCGGGAGTCAAGCGCATCAAATTTGTCGACCGCACCTTCAACCTGAAACCCAAGCGAATGATGGAGCTGATGCGGTGGCTCACCCGGTTTCCAAAGGCTTCGTTTCATTTTGAAGTGGTGGCGGATATCTTAACTCCAGAAATTATGGATTTTCTCGCTACGGTGCCAGAAGGCATGTTTCAGTTTGAGATCGGCATCCAAACAACGGACGATCAAACGCAGTCCATCATTCAACGCAAACAGGATAAGGAAAAACTGTTCGGCGCAATTCAGGAACTGGCTCGGCAGAACAAAATCCACTGCCACTGCGACCTGATATTCGGTCTTCCGGGAGAAACACTGGAGCAGATACTGAAATCCTTCGAAGAAGTTTTGGCGTTAAATCCGCACGAACTGCAACTGGGATTTTTAAAGTTTCTTCCCGGCGCTCCCATTCAGTCTGCCATCAAGAGCCACGGTTATCAGTTCCAGTCCTCCCCGCCGTATGAGCTGATCTGCAATAAGGATCTATCTGCCGAAGAGGTAATTTATCTCAAAAAATTCACGGAAGTGTTCGATCTCTTTTACAATTCCAAGCGCTTCCGGTTTTCCATGAACCGCCTTCTGGAAACATGGAGTCCTGCGCATCTCTTCAACCGATTGCTGGAATACATGGAAAGCAACGGCTTGCTATTTCAATCCCACTCTTTGGAAGACCAGTACAAAATTCTATTCGATGCGTTTTCACTGGGTGAAAATCCACTGGAATTCGATCTGTTAAAACTGGATTATTTGTTTTCGCAACGTGTCTATCACCTGCCCCGTTTTTTGACACCCGCCAATGGCGGCTCCAAATTCAAGACAAAAACCTGGCCGAAGGACCGGAAAACCCCTCTAATCCTATTCGACCACAATATTCAGCTGGTCAATGGCGGCGTCCACCTCATCCCGTTGACAGAGCCTAAATGGTACGCTATCGCTCATCCGAATGGCGATTCGGGGTACATTCAAGCGCCCTCCATCAACCTTGTGACCGATTGATTTTGTTCGATTTTATTTTCAAAAATGGCGTCAGCGTTATATGATAGAGAATCCAATTTCTATTAAATGAAAGCAATACGTTAAAGATTTATTTTGCAGGAGTTCATTATGTCGGAAAAGGCCCAGGGCCATTTAAACCGGAAAAGCCGCGTTGTCACCGAGGGCGACAGGCGGGCGCCCAACCGCGCCATGCTGCGTGCTGTGGGTTTTAAGGATGAGGATTTCACCAAACCCATTATCGGCATCGCCAACGGCCAAAGCGATGTCACCCCCTGTAACGCAGGGTTGGGCAAGTTAGCGGATGTCGCCGCTTCTGAAATCCGCGAAAAAGGCGGAATGCCGCAAATGTTCGGCACTATCACCGTCAGCGATGGCATTTCGATGGGAACGCAGGGGATGAAATGTTCTCTTGTCAGCCGGGAAGTGATCGCCGATTCCATTGAAACCGTCTGCCGGGGTGCGAATCTCGATGCGGTGCTCTGCATCGGCGGCTGTGACAAGAACATGCCGGGCGCTGTGATGGCCATGGCGCGTCTCGATATTCCGGGGATTTTTGTTTATGGCGGAACCATCAAGCCCGGTCACCTGCATGGAAAAGATCTCACGGTCGTCAGCGCCTTTGAGGCGGTCGGCCAGTTCAGCGCCGGAACCATCGACCAGGGAGAATTGACCGATATCGAGAAAAATGCCTGCCCTGGTTTCGGCTCTTGCGGCGGCATGTACACCGCCAACACCATGTCCTCAGCCATCGAAGCAATGGGGTTGAGCCTGCCTTACAGCTCGACCATGGCCAATGAAGACAAGGAAAAAGAAACCAGCACTTCGGAGAGTGCGGCGGCGCTTCTCCCTTTATTGGAAAAAAATATCGTCCCGCGCGACATCATCACTCGTAAAGCACTGGAAAATGCCATCGCAGTCGTCATGGCCATTGGCGGTTCCACCAATGCGGTGTTACATCTGCTGGCCATCGCCCACTGCCTGGATGTCGATTTGAAGATCGAGGATTTTGAACCCATTCGGGAGAAAGTGCCGCATTTTTGCGATCTTAAACCTTCCGGCCAGTATGTCGCCATCGACCTGCATCAGGCAGGTGGCATTCCGCAGGTCATGAAAATGCTCTTGAACGCCGGCTTGATTTATGGCGATTGCATGACCGTCACCGGAAAAACTGTCGCGGAAAATTTAAAAAACGTTCCGGATATGCCCGACTCCAGGCAGGATGTCATTCTGCCTCTGGACAAACCCAAATCGGTGCAAGGCCATCTGGTTATTCTGAAGGGAAATCTGAGCCCCGAAGGATCGGTCGCCAAGATTTCAGGAGTCAAAACACGGCGCATTGAAGGCCCGGCGCGTGTTTTTGATTCCGAAGAAGAATGTCTCGACGCTATCATGGCAAGAAAAATCAAAGCCGGGGATGTCGTCGTCATCCGCTACGAAGGGCCCAAAGGCGGCCCTGGGATGCGGGAAATGCTCGCGCCCACCTCCGCCCTGGTCGGGGAAGGACTTGGGGACAAGGTCGCTCTCATCACCGACGGACGGTTTTCCGGCGGAACCTATGGGGTTGTCGTCGGGCACGTCGCACCGGAAGCGCAGGTCGGAGGGGTGATCGCTCTCGTAGAAGAAGGCGATACCATTGTCGTGGACATCGACCAGCATCTTCTGGAAGCAAAATTGTCCGATGAGGAAATTGAGAAGCGAAAACAAAAGTGGACTGCGCCTGCCATCAAATTCAAAGCGGGAGTGCTGGCAAAATATGCCAAACTGGTATCTTCCGCATCCAAAGGCGCGGTTACGGACGGATAACATTCAGATGAAATTTCGCAAATTAAATTTGCGAACTCATTATTTTTCATTGAACGCTAAACAGCGCTCAGATTTTTTTCAAAGGAACCCTCATGGCTGTTGATCAGCATGTCCAAAGAGTAAATCAAGGAACCGAGGCCTGGAACCAATGGAGAGACAGCAATCCCGATGAAGTCCCGGATCTCTCGCAGGCGGACCTGCGTGGAAAACAGTTGTCTAAAATCAATCTTAAAAACGCAAACCTTAAAGAGGTCAAGTTTCAGTTTACCAATTTGAACGGAGCTATTCTCGATGGCGCTAATGTTCAAAAGGCAAAGCTTCAGGAAGTCAATTTGCAAAACGCAAGTTTGGAAAGTGCAAATCTCCAAAACGTCAACTTCTTCGAATCCAATTTGCAACAGGCCAATCTTCAAAATGCGAATATTCAGCGAGCTCAATTTAACGATGATGTGTTACTAACTCAAGCGAACTTAAAAGGAAGCGATCTCAGCGGAGCGACAGGTCTAACAGTAGGACAGATTGAATCGGCAATAACGGATAAGACAACAAAACTGCCAGATTACCTGGACGAGGAGTTGGAGGACGGGTTTCTTCTGCAAATGTAGTTCCCACCTTTAGTTTCTTTTACTTCATCAACGCAGTACATCCAATCGTTGTTTCTTGTAACTTTTTCCACTGGGGATGGTTTGCCCAAACTCAGAACTTTTGCGCTATCACTATGTCAAAATTAAATACCCCCCCGGAAAATTTATTTTCTCAGGATCGAAAAATCAATCTCTATTACCTGCATCAAACGTTTAAGAGCATTGCAAAAACGATATCCGATCAACTAAAGGGGGAGTACAAAACTGAAATCCCCATCACCGCAGGAATGTGGGGCGGCTCTTATTTAATCGCCGATGAAACGGGAAAAGCCCGAACCAATGTCGTGCGGTTGTACAACATTGTCAATCTGCCGCAAAAAGGTCCGCTGGAAGACAAATCCAATTTCGAAAGCTTGATGCACCTTTACCACCAGAGCTTCAAAATCTCATTTGAGAGGCATGGCTTGGACCTCGTGGACCCCCAATGGGGAGAATCCATTCCCTACACTAACAAAATAAAACCCACCACC
>JAJDBE010000197.1 GCA_029261515.1 Nitrospinaceae bacterium
TCACCCGTTTTGCTCCTAACGGCTGGTTTCCTGCAAAAAAGAAGGGCAAGAAGGGAAGAAATGCCCTACCGAACCCTCAATCTTTCCCAACCGCAATCGCGGTTGAATTCCTTTGGCCCTGTGCTATAGTTAAAAGAATGCAAATATCGGAAAACCCCAGTTCATCGACCCGGTCCGGAGGCTGTAAAAAAGTGCCTGTTTCACGACACAATCGTTTCTCTACCTTTATAGCATTGTTTTTCGTGGGCGCTGTTTTCTTTGCCTTCGCCACATTGGCAAGCGCCAATCCGGTGGGGGATGCTTTCAAGAACAACAACAAATCCGCCACCGACGACACACTGAGGTATTACCCGTTAAACGAAGTCACCCCGCCCACTGATAAATCGCTGCATCCGAACCTGACCCCGTTTATCAATGAGGCGCACCCGTTTCCTGATTATATTAAAAAGTTCGACTCCAAGGGGAAATTCCCGGATCATTATATGGAATTGTTGCGAACCGCACCGACCGACAGAGTGCAAAGCAAGATATTCAACATCACCGGCTTTAAAAACGCCCGCAGAATCGGCGTGATTGGATTCGAAAATAAAACCGAAGCGCCTTTCAAGGATGCAACGGCAGGCGACACCGTCGCCAATCAGGTTTCACAGGAATTGCAGTCGTATCCCCGATACCGGATTATCCCTCCGGCGAAGACGGCGGAAGACGCCCGTATGAAGATCACCACCTCTGCCACTGCCCCAAAGAGTCCACCCGGTGGCAAGGGGGATCTCGGCCCTGAATCGGAAAATGTGGAATCCATTCCGGGATTGACTTACTCTAAAGATAAAGTCGATGCGGTTTTGATCGGGGCCGTCACAAAGTACATGGATTCCTACATCGACAACCGCGGCCAGATCAGGAAAAGCATTTCCAGCGGAGTTGAGTTCGGGGCTTTTTTAGTCAGCACTAAAACCGGAGAGGTCCTCTGGGGTGCCCGCTATGTGGGAACGCAATCTCCGAGTTTGACTGAATTTTTTCAGGGGAAAACCCACTGGCTCAGTAAGGAAGAACTTTCGCGGAGCGCGATGAAAAATGTCCTCAAAGCCTTTCAGGACGTGCAAACTAGAAATTGAGTCAAAAACTCTGGTAGAATAACCCCCTATGGAAAACACACAGTTCAGCAATACTCCCGGCGCAGCTCCTACAGACGTTGAAAAAAAGAAAAAGATGTGGAGAAACCTTTTTCTCTTAAATTTGTGCGTCTCTTTGCTGCTAGTCGGGTTTTTCTGGCTGCCGGCAAAGCTGATGCAAATGGATGAATTTTTCAATTCGCCCAGCGTCAACCTGCCGCAAAAGGGAGAAATCGCCAAATCGCAAGCGCCAACGCAAACGCATAACCTGGCGAATCTGCTGCCGACCAACACCGTCACCGTCAACGCCTCCTCGGAAGACGAGTGGACCTATTTCGATTTTTCCAGAGGTCAGGAAGTGCAAATCCACGACCCTTCTTCCCTCGAATGGGACATGGCCTTCAGGCGGGGAAACGTGATCTCCAATGGCGGCGCCACCAATACGTTCGGCAAGGCGGGATTTATCGATCTCAAAGGCAAGGAGTTTGATTCGGTAACAGAGGTGCCGCTGGAAGAATATGCTCAGGATGTGACAACCAAAACCGAAACGAACAACCCAGTCCTTGTCAGTTGGTACAAATACAATTATTTCACGCATAAATTGACGGCCAAGAAAAACATCTATGCCGTTCGCACAGCGGATCACAAATATGCCAAAGTGCAGTTTTTAAGCTTTTATTGCGCCAACAAGGAAACCGGATGCATCAAAATGCGCTATGTTTATCAGGACAACGGAGGAAACAGCTTTCTGAAAGACAACGCCGGCTTCGCATCCCCGGCCACGGTGGCATCTAATCCCGAATCCTGAGAAACCGGGTTTCCCCAGACCCTAAAGGCAATTCTCCTACCCGCTCTTTCCGCAATCGCACTCAATTTAAAGGTTTCGCGAAATCACGCCGCAATGTTAAAATACGCACCTTAAAATTATTATCTTAAAGTAAACTGGAATTTGGAGGAATTACATGACGAGTTTAAAAGGGTTATTGTTCAGTCAATTCGCAACCGAGGGATTAAATAACCTGATCGCGGCAATGCAGTCCAAGTACAAACCCAAAAAAGGCCGCCGCTTCAACCATGATAACATCACCTACGAGATCAGCCGTCCCGTATTAAAAGATAACTCTATCGAGTTTGAAGTCAGTTCCAAAATTCCGGAAAACGAAGTTGAAAACCCCGATGAAATGAAGAACTATTTTGAAGAAATTAAGAAACTGCTTAACAATGCAAGCCTGCCGCCTGCATCCATTGAAATGGAAAATATCGTCTGGGATTCCAAAAAAGAAACCGAAAAAGAACGCGACTATGTCAAATGCCTCTACCGGTACACTTTGGACGATCTGTTCGACACACAAACGGTCATGAAACAACATGAGGAAAAAACCGCTAGTGGCAATGTGGCGGATATTCCCGACACTCCCAGCGCATTCACGACACAGGGAAAGCTGGTTCTGCAAATGGTCCGGGAAAAAATTCAGAACATGGGCAGCGAAAATATCGAACAATTGATTCAGGCCAACGACCGGGTTCGATCGGCGATCAGTAAGTAGCCTGCATGCAGCAATTTCTTTTCTTTTTCGGGAAAGCCTTACAGCTGTTAGGCTTGGCGACTATCACCCTGGTGGTTTTTTTATTCTTCACCAAGGAAGGCATGGAGCCGTTGCTTTATAAATCCATTCTCGGAATCGTGGAGTTTTACGCCGGGACTTTTGTTTTGAGCCGAGTGAATAAATGAGTTCCGATATAAATTCGATCCACCTCACAATTTGACAAAAAATTCTCCCTCAAACTGAGGGCCGCCTTATGAATCCGCTACTTTTCCGCAAGCATTAAACCTTATGAAGGAACTACTCGAAAAACCTGGGTTTCTCGCCCCTTCCGGGACCATAGGCGCTGATGTCAGCTATCTGCTGGCTGTGGTGTTTACCGTGCTGTTTCTCGTGGCCTGGGGATACGCAAAAAAAGCGCAAGGCACACGGCACCACAAGCTGATTCTGGTTTCCATGGTCTCGATGGTGGTTTATTTCTGCGGCTACTACTACGCGCGTCAGCTTGGCGTTCTGTCTTTCGAGGGAAAAGAGGGGTTTGGCGGGCCGGATGATATTTACAACAACGTGTTTGTTCCGGTCCTGACCACGCATCTGGTTCTAGTGACATTGGGGCTGATTCTGACTTTCTATATGATCGTCGAAGGGTTTCGGGCCAGCGAAAAAGTGAACGAAGATTTCGTGCTGAAAGCGGGGGAGTTGAAGGTCCGCGCTAAAAGCTTCAGAACGGTCATGTACGTCATCCTCGGCCTTTGGGGACTCAACCAGTTGTTTCTGAGCTTTGTGCGCCATGCCTCGAGCGGCGCCAGCATTGCCTGGGCGTTGATATTCGGCACCGTTGCCCTGGTCGTCAGCATCGAGAAACTGATCGAGAAACTCCTGCCGGACGGCGCCCGCAGGCACCGGATTCTGGGCCGGGGCACCATGATCATCTACGCACTGATTCTGTCCACCAGCACCGCGACGTATCTCATGCTCTACGTCATCTATCCGGTCAAATAAACCGGCCTGGAGCCTGACATTTCCTGCCGGTTTTTCTCAGAAAGAATGGGAAGGAAGGAAATCGAAATTTCTTGAATCCAGAGGAGTTTTCCGCTTGACACCCCTGAAACGGCTGTGATAAGTTTCCGGGGAATTAGATGACATCAAAGTACATCAGTAATAAATATATGGCGGTCAATCCGTTGACCCCAAGACCTATGTAAACGATGGTATCGAAAATTTTTCCGTCTTTACTGGGCATAGAATCCTCAAAAGTAATTCACGTTTTGGACGACTGAAATTAACATTCGCGATTCAAAACTGTCAAGAATAAATTAGAAACAACCATGTTAAATCACAGGGGGCTTGAATGGACCTAGAAAAAATCAAGGAAAAAGCAGGGCCGGTTATTTATATTGGCACGGTTATTTTTTCGTTATGGTTTTTCTACTGGTTCGCTTCGGTATGGCGGTAACCGCAAGCGACAACTTATAGAAACCAGTTAAACCGAATTAGGAGATAACAAGCAAAATGAGTGAAATTCAAGAGGAACAAAAACGATTTATAACACCCAAGTCGATTATATGGTTCATCATCGCCATAATCGCGTGTTTCTTTTATTATCTGCTGATCAACATTGGTCTGATGAAAGTTCAGGGGCTGGACTTCTTTTATCTTTGGACCAGTGGCGGCGGCGGGGGTGGCGGTCACTAAAAAAGTCCTCACCCAGGCAACGGTTTAAAAAAATGACAGGCTTGTTTCACAGCCTGTCATTTTTTTTGTCCGCCGGTTTTAGCAATCTGCAACTTGGCTGACAAAGTCACCCCTCTTCCATTCCGTCGACATGAATCAAAAACCGTCTCAGAGAATTTACCTGTTCAGGCATGGGGAAACCGCCAATGCGGGACAGGTCTGCTTCAACGGTCACTTCGACGTCGACCTGTCTGACCATGGCAAAGAGCAGTTTCACCTGATCGCCGAGGCGTTAAAGGATCATCCCCTGCATACGGTTTACTCGAGCGACCTCAAGCGGACGGCTCTCTGCGCTGAGATCATCGCTAAGCCGCATGGGTTGACGCCCATCGCCCATCCGGAGCTTCGGGAACTGTCGTTCGGACAATGGGAGGGCTTAAGCATGCAAGAGGTCAACGAGAAATACCCCGGTCAGCTGGATGAGCGTTTGAAAGATATCGAAGGCTTTTCGGTCGAAGGTGGAGAAACGTTTGACCAACTTCAGGCCCGGGTGATCCCCAAATTCGAGGAAATCGTCTCCCAACACCGGGAGGACACCCTCGCCATCGTGGCCCACGGCGGCGTCAACCGGATCATTCTGGCCCACCTGCTCGGCATCCCCATGAAAAACATCTTCCGCATTCAGCAGGAATACGGAGCCGTCAACATCCTCCAGTTTTACGAGGACAGCCCGGTTGCGGAACTCATCGGCGGCAACCATCGCCATATCGCCTCCGCCAAAGTCCGGGACAAGAAAATCGCGATCCAGTAATCGCGCTTCCCCATGAAACCGCCCCTCATTCAAATTCAAAACGCCACGATCTATGTGGGCGGCAATAAGGTGCTGTCCGCGATCGACTGGACCATGCAGGAAAACGAAAACTGGGCGGTGGTGGGCAACAACGGCGCCGGCAAAACCACATTCATGAAGCTGGTGTTCGGCGAGATCATCCCGGTACACGGTGGCGAGGTGCGCTGGTTCGGTCAGCCGGAGCTCACCCCGCTTCTCGACATCCGTCACAAAATCGGCTTCGTCTCGGCAGAGTATCAGGCCAACTACAGTTACAACCTTCTCGGATGGGAAGTGGTGGCCTCGGGCCTGTTTTCATCCATCGGGCTTTATGAAAACGTCTCCCGCAAACAAAAACAGACGGCGCTGGAATGGATGGGTTTTTTAGGCATTTCTCACCTCGCTAATACCGGGTTCCGCAATATGTCCTACGGCGAAGCCCGGCGGACGCTTCTGGCCCGCGCTCTGGTCCACCACCCTTCCCTGTTGATTCTCGATGAGCCTTGCACCGGTCTCGATATCCCCACGCGCGAGATATTCCTAAAGACGCTGGAGAAATTATCGGCTACCGAGACACGCATCATTTATGTGACGCATCATATTGAGGAAATCCTGCCTATTATCACGCATGTACTGTATCTCAAGCAGGGCGCGATCCACAATCAGGGCAAAAAGGCGAAGATGCTCGCCGGCAAGGCTCTGTCGGACGCTCTGGACTGCCAGGTGACGCTGAAGAAAAATGCCGGCAGGTACTGGATCACCGGGAGTAAGCCCAAGAAATTGCCGAAACGGCCTCGTTCGGGGAAATAACCGCTAATTCTTTGGTTTTGCCAGCTACCTGCAAAATTGGCGCAATTTCTCTCCCCTTGTCAATTTCCCCCTAAATAGAGTAAAATCCCTCCCTTATATTTCCATTGCGAGGGGCCGCATGAGCCTGCTGAAACGAAATTTTATTCTTGTCGCGTTGCTTGCCTTTTGGTTCATTCCCGGTCAAGCCAGTGCGCTTGATGCGCAAGGGTGGTTTGAGAAGGGAAATCAGCTCAGTGCGCAGGGGCAGTTCCAGGAAGCTACGGAAGCGTACCAGAAATCAATCGGGCAAAACCCGAAATCCCCGGTGGCGCATTACAACCTGGGAATCGCTTACAAGAGCCTGAAGGAATACGAAAACGCCATCGCGGCGTTTAAGAAAACTCTGGAACTGGAACCCGAACATTTAGATGCCCGGCTGAGTCTCGGAAATGTGTATAATCTGCTGGAACGGTGGGAAGAGGCGATCGGCGAGTTGAACATCGTCGTGCACCGCAGGATGGACGATGCCGAAGCACACGGCAACCTGGGCTGGGCTTATTACAATTACCGCGGAAAACCGCCGTTCAAGCAACTTGTCCTCGTCAATCTGCAAAAGGCGGTGGATCTGTTTGAAGAGCAGGACATGCCGGAAGCGGCAAAAGCCACGCAACAGGTGCTCGACGAGGCGAAGGCTAAATACAGCAACAAAGCATTTGAGTAATCCAAGTTTTCATTTAAACCATTACCGGGAAAAATCATGGCAGTTGAAATTCAAGTGACACCGACACGCAACCCAAATTCCAGTTCGTTTACCGTCGACCACAATCTGATCGCTCCGGGAACCGGTCTCTCCTATTCGGACGCTGGGTCCGCCGCAGGGAATCCGCTGGCCAGTGCACTCTTTGCCGTCCGCGGCGTGCAGTCGGTGTGGATACTGGGCAACGAGATTCAGGTGACAAAGGATGAAAAAGTCCGCTGGGGCAGTATTCAGTCACGCATCATTGAAACCATCCGCAGTGCCCTCAACTCCGGTTGATCCGCTTAAAGTTCGCACAATCCTTATCCTCAAGATGTCCTTCCTGTCAGCAGATTTTGCCAGAAAAGCGGCAGGAAAGTAACGGGTAACCCTTCATTTTAAAGGCATTGCTCTGGTGCCTCGGCAAAAGCCCAGGATCCTCCTCTAAAATATTCAAAATTTATTTTACAAGCCCCAAAAGTGGCATAAAATAAGGAGGCTTTAAAATCGGATAAAGGATATCAAGCTATGGGACTCCTTCTTAAAGCGGATTTTAAAACGAAGCTAAATTCCAAACTTTCCAAGTTCAATCCGAAAAACACCAAGGAACAGTACCACTCGGATATCTTTGCGGAACTCTTTGCCTTCCCGCAATTCAAGGCGCATGTCGCGGCGTATGTGGAACGCAATTATTGCGTCGTGGTGAACGATGAAGATCACCCCGATCCTGAGTCCCTGCTGGACATTCTCAAACCCCAGGAAGTCCGCACGTTGAATCAATGGATTCTCAACCGGCACAACAAACCCTCGGTCGTCAAATAGAGGGAAGCCCTCAAATGTTTTCTGATTTTTGCAATCGGGAAGGGGTGTTTACTTGACCGCCACGCTAATGTCGGGAATCGACGCCGACTGCAACATGCCCATCACCTTGATGACATCACCATAAGGCAGGTTTTTATCCGCGCGAATAATGGCGCTTTTCTTTTCCTCTTTGGAAGATTCGCGCAGGACTTTTTCCAGGCTGGACAACGTCACTTTCTTGCCATCGAAAAAAATCTGTTTGTCCGCTGTCATTTCAATTTCGAAATTTTTGGGAATTTCGTCCAGAACGGAAGATTTAGAGGTGGGCAGGGACAGGTCCATCCGGCGCTTGAAATCGACAAACACGGTGGACACCATGAAGAAAATCAGGAGCAGGAACACCACATCGATCATGGGCGTCATGTCCAGACCAAAATTTTCTTCTTCTTCTTTTCTAAAACGCATAGGAACTCACATCAAGGTTATGGAAGGATTCGAGGCTTTCAGAGATTTGCCGCCGGGTCACAACGCCGCACGGATTTCCTGGCGGGATTTTCCTGATGCCTGAGGCGGGGAGTCGTCGTCTTCTTCCTGTGCCTTTTTCTCGCGCACCGCTTCATAGGAAAGTTCTTCCACCAGCTGAAAAGAAATCTCTTCCATCTCGAACACATAGCGGTCGATTTTGCCGCGAAAATAATGATACATCGCCAGGGCGGGAATGCCCACCACCATGCCGGCGGCGGTGGTGATCAACGCTTCGGATATGCCGCTGGCCACCAAACCGGGGTTTCCCGTTCCACTCTGGGAAATGACATTGAACGCCTTGATCATGCCAAAAACCGTTCCCAGGAGGCCCATCATCGGCGTGATGTTGGCGACGGCGCCGAGAACTCTGAGATTGGAGTTCATTAGCGACGCTTCATGCTGGCCGGCGCCTTCGATCGCCCGCTCGATTTCATCCAGCTTGCCGCCGAACCGGAGCAGACCGGTTTTAAGAATACGGGCCAGGGAATTGTCATGCGCGTTGCAGAGTTGCAAGCCCAAATGGACATCTTTCCAGTTCCAGTGGTTCCTGATGTTCTTCAAAAATTCGGTATTGATGATATTTTTCCGTCTCAGGTTGTACGCCCTTTCAATGCCGATGCCGACGATCAGAATGGAACAGAACAGAATGGGGTACATCATGATCCCGCCCTTTTCAATGATGGCAAGAACCTTCCAGGAACTTTCGGGGGGCGCTTCGGCGGCGTGAACCACCTGGGGGAACCATAGGAAAATGGAACTGGCGATCAGGATGAAGAATTTCATGAATGGACCGAAAAAGGACGAATGAAGTTAATTGATTCAGGGCCTTTAAACGTTCTTCAGCCCTGCAGTACTGCAGGATAGCACCTTTCAGTTATAGCACGAAAAAAACGCTCATGGCAAGCCGCAATCCCTGCTCGCTCTTTTTTAAACCCTTTTAAAATCAACCATTCTATTATATATTAAAGCAAATCAACCCTCTCTTTTGATGAGACAATGCAGCGGTCCAGATCCTCACTCATTTTGGAAATTTCCTTCCTGTTTTTATTGTCGCTCTCCATCCTTTCCGGATGCACCGCCGTAGATAAGAAAAAAAACCTGCCGGCGGACGTGCTCCTCAAGCAGGGAATACAAAAAGTAAAATTGGACAGTTATAACGAGGCCAAGGCGCTATTCCAGCAAGTGTTGGAAGACTACCCGGACAGCAAGGAACGCGTGATGGCCCTCTTACTCCTGGCCGATACCCACTATCGGGATGAAGAGTATGAGGAATCCAAATTCCACTTTCAAAAGTTTATGGAGTTGTATCCCGCAAACCAATATACGGACCGGGCGGCTTACTATAAAGCCATGTCGGATTTCCGCATGATGGAAATCTCGACCCGGGATCAAACGCACACTCAGGCGGCTCTCGAAGGATTTCAAAAAGTAATCAAAACCTATCCCGACAGCTCATACTATGCCAAAGCGGTCAAGAGAAAACAGGAATGCGATGAAACGCTGGCTAAAAATGTGTTTGAAATTGGCAAGTTTTATTACCGCACCGGCGCTTATCAAGCGGCTATCCTGAGACTGCGAAAACTGATGGACACTTACCCGAACCTGGGGTTTGTCGATGAGGCCATCTTTCTGATCGCGGAATCTTATTACAACGAAGAAAATTTTGACAAAGCCAAAGACTCTTACAAACAGCTTCTCAACAAATATCCTAAAAGCGAGTTTGCTCTGGAAGCGCGTACGAGATTAAAAACCATTCGATAATCTTTTTCGTTATGGCATCTAAAACGGCTGCAAAAAAAGTCAAACCCAGTCCAAAGAACCGGCTTCCAAAGGTCCCCCGCGACCACAGCGAACCTCTCGCGCAATACCTGAAAGAGATCAGCAAGATCAAACCCATGTCGCGGCAGGAGGAAGCAGAGTACGCCGACAAAATCGCCGAGGGCGATCTCAAAGCCCTGCAGGAGCTGGTGCGCCGAAACCTCAAGTTTGTCGTCACCGTCGCCAACAAATACAAAGGTTGCGGGCTTTCCCTGCAGGACCTCATCGAAGAAGGCAACATCGGCCTCATCCAGGCGGCGAAACGGTTCGACCCGTCCCGGCACGTCAAGTTCATTACATATGCCGTGTGGTGGATCAAGCAGGCGGTCATGCATGCGATGGCGGAACAGTCCGGCACAGTCAAACTGCCGATCAAGCAGGCGGGCAAAGTTTATCGCATGGGAAAAAAACGCAGTGCCATGACGCAGACCCTGAACCGGGAACCCACGCAGCGGGAACTGGCGGACAACATGGGGTTCAAGGAAGAGGAGATCAACACCATCATGCAGGCGTACCGCAGGCACGTCTCCCTGGATGCGCCTCTCAAAGCCGATGAATCCACCCCCTACATCGACCTGCTGGAAAGCCCCAACACCATTCCCTACGACGACCAGATCATGCAGGAAAGTCTGAATGGCAAAGTCGACCAGTTGCTGAAAAACCTGGCCCCCAGGGAGGAAAAAATTCTGCGCATGCGCTTCGGCTTCGGCGGCGAATCCCAGACATTGGAAGAGATCGGCCAGGAGATCGGCCTGTCGCGCGAACGGGTGCGGCAGATCGAAAAACGCGCCAAGGCCAAATTACGGCTGAAATCCAGCAGTGTTTCCCTGATCGACCATCTCGGGTGACGGGTCACCCGGCCATGATGCACCCTCCCCCACTCAATAAATGAACACCGCCGCCCTGCTCTGGATCTTTTCGTATTTACTGGGATCGATTCCTTTCGGCGTTTTATTTGCACGCGCCCAAAACGTCAATCTGCGCGAGCATGGCAGCGGCAACATCGGCGCCACCAACGTCTCCCGCGTTCTGGGGAAAAAAGCCGGCATCTTGACCCTTGTGGGCGATCTCGCCAAAGGCATGGCCGCCGTCGCCATCGCCTCCCATTTTCTCGACAGTCCCTGGGAAATCGCCGTGGCGGGGCTGATGGCCTTCATCGGTCACGTGTATTCCGTGTTTCTGAAGTTCAAAGGCGGCAAGGGCGTGGCCACGGGCCTTGGCGTCTTTCTTTATCTCATGCCGCTGGCGGCGGTGTCGTCGATGGGAATCTTCGCGCTGTCTTTATGGTTTAGCGGATATGTCTCCATCAGTTCCGTTATCGCGTCGCTGTTTCTGCCGTTGTTCGGGATTTTTTATCAGTTGCCCGCCGATAGCATCCTCATATCCGTCATCGTCGCCCTCATCGTCCTCGACAAACACCGCGATAATTTTCAGCGGATTGTGGAGGGAACCGAGGCCAGGTTCTTGAAAAAATAGAATTTGACAAAACCCGGATAGAAAATATAATAGCCCTAAAGCATTAGAAAATGGACGGTCCATCAGCGGGCGGGAGTAACTCAGTGGTAGAGTGCAACCTTGCCAAGGTTGAAGTCGAGGGTTCGACCCCCTTCTCCCGCTCCATTTTCTTAAAGCTTTCGTTCGATTGAAAACCCAGCGGGGCACCGTCGCCAAGTGGTAAGGCCGAGGTCTGCAAAATCTCTATCGGCGGTTCGACTCCGCCCGGTGCCTCCAATTTTTTCATTCCCCCAACCGATCACCAATCCTTTAGACACCTTTTCCTTACATCCCCTTTCAGCGGTTTTTCAAGTCCTTTCCCCCTCTTTATTTTTACCCCACGAATTGAAATTGCGCCTGCCACAAAAATCGGTTAACCTATTGTAAAATAAAGCTTAATAATAAATTAAGCCTTGAGCGACACTGGGGAAATTCAGGGCTTTTGGTCCTGTTTTCCATCTCCTTGCTCAAGTAAGAAAGGGATTATGAAGGTGAATAAAAGCATACTGATTGTGGAAGACGATCCCACATCGCAAAACGTTCTTGAGCGGTTGCTGAAAACCCGCGGCTATGCGGTGCACATTGCCAGCACCGGGCACGAGGCGATGGCCACCACCGCCCAGCAAAGGCCCAAACTGGCGCTGGTCGATGTGGTCATGCCGGAAGTCAGCGGCATGGATTTTTTACGCTGGATTCGCACGCGACATCCCGATATCCGCGTCATCATGTTGTCGGTTCTCGAGGAACACTCCACCGTCGCCGACGAAGCCAAATCCCTCGGCGTTTACGATTACTTCCGCAAGCCGCCGGACTTTTCCAACCTGCTGGACCGGATCGATCAGGCGATGTTCTGACCTTTCACTGCCTCACCCCCTAACCAAGCCCAAATGGGAACGTTTTTTCCTGGGAAATTTTTGCCTGTTCCGTCTCATTAGCCTATTGCCTTCATCCATCCTCAATCCATAACCGGGGGAAATCCAGCCTCTTTCATCCCACTTCCGCTTCTGCCCATTTGTGGCATACATCTTGCTCCTTATTGTTTTTAAAGGTCAAAGCGTCAAAATTTCAGCATATTAACCATGAGTGGGAATCACTCGCGAAGGAGCACACCATGTTCAGCAGACTTCAGGCTTCCATCCCGGTGCTGACGGATGAAGACAACATCGAGGGTTGGATCAAAAAAATCTTTCCCTGGAATTACGATAAAGAAGGGGCACAGGAACTACTCGACCATAGGGAATATTACCGGCTCAATCTGGAAGCGTTTCCGGCGCTGGACGCCACGGTGGTGTTCCGCGACGGGTCGGTGGGCGATCTACTGCCGCTTGATATCAGCGCCGGCGGTCTGTCCGGGCACATCACCACGTCCCTGCCGCTGTTCGAGGGACAACGTCTGCGCGTGGTATTCGTTCTGCCTCTCGACGAACCGGTGGTGTTGAATACGGAGGTGCATCTCATCGCCAAGGAACACGATGAGTTTCCCGACGCCTGGGTGCTGCATCTTCAGTTTTCAGACGCGCTGGATGACAGCCAGAAGGAACTCCTGCACCGGTTCATCATTAAAAAGCAGTTTCAATTGATCAAGCGGAAAAAAGGCTGGCGGTTTTCCTAACAGGTTGCTGAAAAAGTCCATTCAAGGCAAACTTTGCTTGATGTCATGCTGAGCCTGTCGAAGCATGAGTCCTATTTCATAGCCTCTTGTCACCCTTCGACATACCCCTCCTACCCCTCCGGGGCATGAAGGCAATCGTGAAATATAACAAGCTCAGGATGACAATCTAAGGCATTTTTAGCAATCTGTTAACGCGGCGGGAACTCATCAGGGCGCGAACAAGGCATCCACGAAATCCTTGGCGTTGAACTCCTGTAAATCGTCGGCTTTCTCGCCGACGCCGATATAGCGCACCGGCAGGTTCAACTCGCGCGTGATATTAAAAAGAACACCTCCCTTGGCGGTGCCATCGAGTTTGGTCATCACCAGACCGTCAATTTCCATGGCATCGTGAAACAGTTTGGCCTGTGAAACGCTGTTCTGGCCGATGGTCGCATCCAGAATCAACAGCGTTTCATGCGGCGCGCCGGGCAGTACCTTGCCGATCACGCGTTTCACCTTTTTCAACTCCTCCATCAAATTCGTGTTGGTCTGCAGCCGTCCGGCGGTGTCGATGAGGGCCACATCCATTTTCCGCGCCACTGCCGCCTGCACCGCATCGTAAGCGACGGCGGAAGGATCGGCGCCGCTTTTCTGGTGGATGCAGGGCACACCCACCCGCTCGGCCCAGATCAGCATCTGCTCGATGGCGGCGGCGCGAAAGGTGTCCCCGGCGCCCAGAATCACTTGCCTGCCGTCATTCTTCCATTTCTGCGTCAATTTTCCGATGGTCGTGGTTTTTCCCGAACCGTTGACGCCGATGACCAGAATGATGTGCGGTTTCTCCGTGAAGCGGTTGTCTTCTCCCTGATTTTCCTCAAGAATGCGGATCAGCACCTGCTTGAGGGCCTCTACAACCCCTTCCTTGTCGCGGATGCGGTTCTCGGCCACTCCTGTCCTCAATTCCTCGAGGATAAATTGAGTGGTGGGAATGCCAACATCGGCGCCGATCAGAACTTCTTCCAACTCGTCCATGAGTTCCGGCCCTACTTTGGCCTGGCCGTGGACGATATTTTCGATCCCTCCCGCCAGAGAATTTCTGGTCTTTGCCAATCCGGACTTCAGCCGGGAAAAAAAACCGGATTTTTTCTCCTCAACCACTTCTTCTTCACTGCCTGAGTCACTCATCTATTGAACCCCGAAACCCCGATCCCTTGTAGCGGAATCGAGAGATTAAGTTTATTTAATGCAACGATTACAAATTAATCGGCTATCTTTACAAGTTGCAAAAACGATGTCAAGATGAAACACAAACCCGTTATGCCAGCGACCGAGCCGCCATTATGAATATTCTGATGCTGTCCAACACCTTCACACCCCATGTGGGAGGTGTCGCCCGTTCCCTGGAACGGTTCACCGAAGAATACCGCCATCGGGGACACCGGGTCATCGTCGTCGCGCCTGAATTCGAGGGAGAAGCGGAACACGAAGAAGATGTGATCCGCGTGCCGGCCATCCAAAATTTCAACGGCAGCGATTTTTCCGTACGCCTGCCGATTCCAGGTCTGGTCGCTGCGGCACTGGAGGATTTTCAACCCGATATCATTCACGCCCATCATCCGTTTCTTCTTGGGGATACGGCCCTGATTTTATCCTCGGCGCAAAACGTACCGCTGGTGTTCACACACCACACCATGTACGAGCAGTACACTCACTACGTGCCGGGAGATTCCCCGGTCATGCGCCGGTTCGTCATCGATCTGTCGACAGGGTTCGCCAACCTTTGCGATCTTGTGTTCGCTCCCAGCGAAAGCATCGCGGAAGTTCTAAAGGACCGTCACGTGATCGTTCCGGTCGAAGTCGTCCCTACGGGAGTGCAACTGCAACGATTTGCAAAGGGAAATGGCCGCCAGTTCAGAGAACAGCATGGTATCCCGCAAAACGCCTATGTGGTCGGGCATCTGGGGCGGCTGGCGCCGGAAAAAAATCTGGAGTTTCTGGGCCGGGCGGTGGCTGAGTTTTGTATGAAAAATAAAAACGCCCACTTCCTTTTGATCGGCGTGGGTCCGTCAGAGAAAAAAATCCGGCAGTATTTTCAAAAACTCGGACTGAGCGACCACCTGCATGTTGCAGGCCTGTTGCAAGGTCAGGCAATTGCCGACGCCTATCACGCCATGGATGTTTTCGCGTTTGCTTCCAAAAGCGAAACCCAGGGCATGGTGCTGACAGAAGCGATGGCGGCGGGCAAACCGGTGGTGGCTCTGGATGCGCCAGGGGTGCGGGAAGTGGTGCAGGACGAAGATAACGGACGCCTGCTCGACAACGAAAATCTCGAAGACTTTGTCAGCGCCCTCGGTTGGACCGCCTCGCTGCCGGAAGACCGCGCAAAAATTATGAAAAAAAATATTCAACTCACCGCCGAATCCTATTCCCTCGAGCGATGCGCCAGTAAAGCGCTCTGCCTGTATGAATCTTTACTGGCCAAAGAAACCGGACAACGGGATACTGAAAACAGCATGTGGGATAAAGCCCTCCGCATGCTGGAAATGGAATGGGATATCTGGGTGAACCGCGCCCACGCCGCTGGCGCCGCACTTAACGCTACCGAACCCACTCCACCGCCTTCCAAATGATCGTACGACTGGAAAGTTTCATCAGGAAAGCCCGCCAGTGGATCAGCCCCAGCGAATGGACGGTCCGTTTGTTAGGATTGTCCCGGTCGCCCGATGAAAAAACCGAACCAGGGCTGGTCATGATTCAAATCGACGGACTGTCCCGGGCCCAGTTAGAAACAGCCATCGACAATGGCAGAATGCCCTTCCTGAAACGACTGCGGGAAAAGGAAGGCTACGACCTGCACACGTTTTATTCCGGCCTGCCGGCCAGCACCCCGGCGATTCAGGGCGAGCTGTTTTACGGCGTCAAGAGCGTGGTCCCGGCGTTCAGTTTCAAGGACCGGGCCACGGGAAACGTGGTACGCATGTTCGATCCGGAACCCACCGCCAGCATTGAAAAGGTTTTGCAGGAAAAAAACCCCGGTCTTTTACAGGGCGGCAGTTCCTACGCCAACATTTTTTCAGGAGGCGCGGAGGAATCTCATTTTTGCCCGGCGACTTTTGGTTGGGACCACTTCACTAAAAGTGCAAACCCCTTGTCTTTGATCGGTTTTTTTCTTTCCCAGGCATTCAGCCTGCTAAGAACCGGAGCTTTGCTGATTCTGGAGTTTGTTCTGGCCTGGACGGATTGCATCCGCGGCCTGATCGACGGCAGGAACCTGTGGAAGGAACTCAAATTCGTTCCCACCCGCGTGGCTATCAGCATTCTACTTCGGGACCTGGTGACCCTTGGGGCCTCAATGGATGTCGCCCGTGGGCTGCCCATCGTCCATCTCAATTTCATCGGCTACGACGAACAGGCGCACCGGCGGGGTCCCGGTTCCAAATTCGCTCACTGGACGCTGAAGGGAATCGACGATTCGATCCGGCGCATCTTTAACGCCGCGAGAATGTCGCATCGCCGCGATTACGACACCTGGATTTATTCCGACCACGGCCAGGAGGAGACCCTCCCCTATCCGGTGGAAAATGGAAAATCCGTACATGCCGCAGTGGCTGAGGTTTTCAAAGAATTCGGGTTGCCTCCGCGCATGGTGAAAAAAGACCAACGCGGAATTCAGTTCGAACGCTCCAAATGGCTGGGCACTTCTTTTTTGAACTGGCTGGTCGGCGACACTGAAAATTCAGACTCTCAGGATAACTCCCGCATCGTGGTGACGGCGATGGGGTCCCTGGGACATCTCTATACACCGGAGCCCCTCAGCCCGGAAGACCGGGACCGGCTGGCAGAACGATTGGTGGAAGAAGCCAATATTCCCCTGGTGCTGGTTCCATCGAATCCCGGCGAGGCCCAGGGCTGGACCCGTGCAGGCCTCTTCAACCTGCCACGGGATGCAAAAAAGATTCTCGGAAACGAGCATCCTTTTTTAGAGGAAGCGGCGCAGGACCTGGCGAGTCTCACCCATCATCGGGATGCAGGGGATCTCATTATTTCCGGCTGGCGGCTCGGGCAAACCTCTATCAGTTTTCCCATGGAAAATGGCTCGCACACGGGACCCGGTGCGGAAGAAACCCGAGGCTTCGCCCTGCTTCCGCTCACCTCTCCGCTTGCGGAAAACCCGGACAAAGACTATTTGCGGCCACTGGATTTAAGGGAAGCCGCTTTGCATGTTCTGGGCCGGCACCCCGTTCCCCAGCCGCGCTTTCGCAGAAGACGCAAAAATGGACTGACTCTTCGCATCATGACTTATAACGTGCATTTTTGCATCAATATGGACGGGAAAATTTCCCCCAACAGAATCGCCAAGGTGATCGCGCATTACGATCCCGATATCGTCTGCCTGCAGGAGCTGGACGTGGACCGGGCGCGCACCGGATGGGTGGACCAGGCCCAGGTGATCGCCCAGCAATTGGAAATGGAGTACCACTTCGCTCCGGCCATTCACCTGGAAGAGGGAAAATACGGCAACGCCATTCTCAGCCGTTTGCCCATGCGTCTCGTGCATGCGGCCCCGTTGCCGGTCATCCCCGACCGCCCCGACATCGAACCGCGCGGCGCTCTTTGGGCGGTGGTCACCCTCGAAGGACAGGAAATTCAATTGTTCAACACACACTTCGGCTTGCGGCCGCAGGAACGGCTGATTCAAGTCGAGGCGCTTCTTGGCGAAGAATGGCTGGGCCACCCGGACTGCCTGGGACCGGTGATCCTGTGCGGCGATTTCAACGCCCAGCCCCGCTCCCGTGTTTGCCGTAAAATCCGCCGCCGGCTTCACGACGCGCAATGGACCCTCGACGACCATCGGCCCCAGCGCACTTTTTTTGGTCACTATCCTGTCGGACGGATCGACCACGTATTCGTCAGCCCCGGTATCCGGGTGCGGGGAATCGAGGTCCCCCGTACTGCTCTCACGCGAATTGCCTCGGATCATCTTCCCCTGATCGTCGAAGTCGACATTGCAAACGATCAGGCCGGACCTCAACCCACTGAAAAAAAGCAAATAAAATCGAATAGTTAAATCCGGTTTCCACAATACCTGACTAAAATGAAGAAACCGGACTGCGGGGTAAAGTTTTAATGGTCGTCATCCGTTAGGATAATCAGAGTTTTTATTTTTGACGGCATTCCTGTGCCTGTGAAGCGACAAGAAAATCACTGGCCTGACACTGGATTTTTTACGGCGGGCAGTGGTTCAAGATAAACAATAACTGAACTCACAACCTAACGCCTACTTGAGGACATCGATGAAAGTCGCTGTATGTAATTCCGTCGGAATCGACGCCGATGGATACGCCATGATCCATTCTCCCAGCCGCTGGACCAATAGCTCCAAGGACTTAAATATATTCACCTATTATCCGTGGCAGCTGGCCTATTGTTCCTCCATGTTGAAACGCGACACCGATCATGAAGTCAGGTTCTTCGACGGCTGTCTCGACAAGCTGGATCACCAGGCTTTCGTGGATAAGGTCTCTGAGTTCGGCCCGGATTACCTCATCATGGACTGCGCCACCCGCACGATCGAAGCCGACAGCCGCTTCGCCAAGGAAATCAAGCACCGGTTCGGCACGAAGTTGATCTTCTGCGGCCCGCATCCCACGACGTTCCCTGAAGAGGTCAGCCAATACGCCGATCATGTGGTCCTGCGCGAATACGAGTTGGTGGTGCGCGACATTCTCCAAGGCAAGGATCTGAACGACATTCCTGGACTCTACCCCAACATGAATCTGCGCCCGCCGCTGGATGTCAACGACCTGCCCTTCCCGGAAGACGACGACGTTTCGCGTCTGGATTACGGCATGCCGGGGGAGCCTTCCAGTGAATATCTGGAAATTCAGGCCTACGCTTCGCGCGGATGCCCGCTCTCCTGCACCTTCTGCGTATGCGGAAACATCTCCTACGCCCGGCCCAACTGGCGACCGAGGGACCCGATGAACGTGGTGCTGGAACTTCAAACTCTACGTGCCAAGTACCCGCAATTAGAGGGGATTTTCTTCGACGAGGAAGTGCACAACGGCAGTAAGAAATACATTCTGGAACTGACCAAGGCCATCCGCGAAAATGGATTGGACGATTTGAAATACGACGTCATGTGCGGTCAGTGGCCGATGGATGAGGAAGTTCTCGATTCCATGAAAAGCGCCGGCTACTACATGGTGCGCCTTGGCATTGAAACCGCAGGCGAACATGCGGCCCAAGGCATGGAGTTGATGAAAAAGTTCAATGTCCCCCGGCTCAAGCAGTTGATGCAGCACGGCACCAGCATCGGCCTCAAGTTTTACGGGACCTTCACCTTCGGCGGCGAAGGCTCCACCGACGATTGCGACAAGAAAACTCTCGATTTGATCCGCGAATTGATCGACCGGGAGCTGTTGTGGCGGTTCCAGCTTTCCATCAGCACGCCGCAGCCGGGAACGCCGTTTTTCAACCGCATGAAAGCGCAGGGCTATCTGCGCGATCTGGACTGGAAACACTTCGACGGCGGCAATCACTGCGTGGTGGACCGCCCGGAATACCCCGCCGAACAGGTGATGAAAAATTTCCGTGAAGCGGAGAAACTCTATGAAGCCGGGTTCAACCAACGCTATTCGAAAACCGCAAAGGACAACTTCAAGTCCATTGATATCGACTCTGCAGACGATATTCTGGTGTTCCGCAGTACTCGGATGAAGCAGATGAACGATGTTCTGGGTTCCATTCGCAGCCAGTTCGCCCGCAATCGAATCACCACTCTGGCGCAACCGGTCGTCGTCAACGAGTTAAAGCAAAACCCAAACATCAATGAAGTATTGCTCTACGAGAACGGTCATTTCAGCAATAAAAGTTTTCCCGCGAATCTGCTGGAAAATTTAAAGAAGCGCTCGTTTGCCATGGGAGTCATCCCCTACAACAACATTTCGGGGAACGGTTACGCAGAGGTCAAAGCCATTGCCAACCGCATCGGCATCCAAAAGCTGGTGGCGGTCAATATCGAAGGTAAGGTATTCGACTTGGACAACCCCGGCGATCATGGCCGGGCACATCTTCGCTAAAAACCTGCATCGAATAGGTTCTCTAAAATATGCCGTCTTGCAAAAACATCCTGGTCATCCGCTCCGCCACCCGAATCCTCAACCAAACCCTCAATGCTCTCAAGCAGGAATTCCCGGATTGCAGAATCACGGTCCTTGCTCCCAAAGGGGTGGAGGACGCTATGAGGCAAGACCCGCTAGTGGATGAGGTGTTGACCATAGGCGCCCACCGCCGGATGGGTGTGCTCAATTATGGCTGGAAAAATATTGCGGCTTTGCAGAAGTGCAGATTCGATCTGGCCGTTTCGCTCTACAACGTCGATCACGGATTGGGTTACTCCAATATCGACACGCTCGCGTGGGCATCCAAAGCTAAAGAGATTCGCGGCTACAACCCGCGCGGAACTTATGTCGACCTTTCAGGGCGGGGTGTTCTCAAGAAATGGTTTTTTGAAAAAACGACGTTGCTCTGGGTCGCGCTTAATTTTATCGCTACGGCGGTTTTGTTCTCCTGCATCACTCTCGCACTGGTTGGAGAATGGTGTTTCCGCAAACTCTTCGCCTCAAAAGAACGGTTTGCTCCGGAGCTGAAAAGAAAACCCTGCGGCACAACCACCTCCCCCCCAGAGGTGTCGGATGCCTTGACACGGGTTTAACAGCGATATGAAAATTGTGGTCGCCAATTCCGTAGGCATCGATTCCAACGGCTACCACATGGTGCACGTGCCCTCGCGCTGGTCGCTGGGAGTCAAGAACTTCACCAATTGCGGCTACTACCCCTGGCAGTTGGCCTATACCTCCTCCCTTCTGAAACGCGAAACCCATCACGAAGTTAAATTTCTCGACGGGGTTCTCAAAGGCTGGAACTTTGCCACTTACTTCGCCCGGTTGCAGGAGGAGAAACCCGACTGGCTGATCATGGAGAGTTCCTCGCGAACGATCAATGAAGATCTCCGGCTCGGCCAGGCGGTTAAAGAAGCCTTCGGCACCCGGTTGATCTACACCGGCCAGCATCCCATGGCAGAACCGGAAGAGGTCTTGAAAGTCGCAGATTTCGTCTGCATGGGCGAATACGAATATGCGGTGCTGGAACTGATTCAAGGCAGGAATCCCGAACAGATATCCGGCGTCTACCCCAACGAGCGCCGGGAACTACTGGATGTCGACTCCCTCCCCTTTCCGGAAGATGAGGATATCCGCCGCATCGATTATCACGAACCCAACTGCCGTTACCGGCAGATCCAGATGTACGCTTCGCGCGGATGCCCGAGGCGTTGCAACTTCTGCGCGGCGGCGACGCTTTATTACGATGAGCTCAACTGGCGTCCGCGAGACGTCGCGGATGTCGTCCGGGAAATTCAGACTCTTAAAGATAAATACCCGCAAATGGAAGGCGTGTTCTTCGACGAGGAAGTCCACAATATCAAAAAAAGGTTCAACATCGAGCTGGCCAAAGCGATTCGCGCCGCGAACCTCGATCACTTGCAATACGAAGCGCTCTGCGAATACGTCTCTCTCGATGAAGAGGCGCTTGTGGAAATGCGCCAGGCGGGATATTACAAAATCCGCTTCGGCATCGAAACCGGCAGCGACGCGGTGGCGGAAAAAATGACGCTGGGGAAAAAACATAACCTCGACAAACTATGGTCGATTTTAAAATTCGGCAAAAGCAACGGCATGGTTTTCTATGCAACGTTCAGTCTTGGCGGCCTTGGCTCCAGCAGGGAAGAAGACCAGAAAACAGTGGACCTCATTTACGAATTGACCCGCCAGGGACTGCTGGATGAAGTTCAGGTGTCCATCAACACGCCGCAACCGGGGACGGATTTCTTCAAAACCTGTCAGGAGAACTCCTATATCAAGCCGGGGCTCGGATGGGACGACTATGACGGCAACGGTCACGTGGTGGTGGATTATCCACACTACCGGGCGAATGAAATTCAGGAAATGTTTCAGAACGCTTTGAATGCGTTTGACCGGGGAAAGACCGCCGCCAACTCCAATCAATTTATTTCCACTGCGAAAGAATCTCTGACGGCAATACCGCAGAATTCGCGCGTCCTCATTTTAAGAAGCGCGCGGCAGTGGATGATCCACCTCATTCTGCAATCCATGAATAGCCGGGGCAATGCTTCAGTCGATCTGTTGGCACAGGATGCGGCGCTAAACGATCTTAAGGGATTCCCCGGCGTCGGTGAGATGTACTCTTATGGCAGTGGATTTTTTTCGGCGGATTCTTTTCCCTCCCACCTGGCTGAGAAATTGAAAGACAACGCCTACGACTTCGTTCTCCTGCCCATGGCCAACAACCATCTCGATGGTTATCAAAACGTTCTGGAAGTGGCGAAATTGATCCAACCCAAACGCCTGCTTGGGGTTTACCCGGAAGGCCGGTTTCAGGAATTGAATTAGCCCAGGCTACGGCCTGGAGCGAGATCGCGTCAGACGCTCGCTTTGCTCACAAGACGCAAAGGACTCATCACAGACAACGCTTTACAGTTTAGTTCCGCCTACGGGCGGCCATCAGGTGGTTTTCGTTTTTTCCGGCGGCGGGTTGGGGCTGGGGTTCACCATATTGCGTTTCAGCAGAACATCGATGCTCTTCTTGTCTCTGCAGGCCACGGCAATATCGATCAAGCCGTCTTTATTGAAATCCCCTGTGACGATTCCCTGAGGGTATTCTTCCACCCTATGGTAGATGGGAGGATAGGTAAACGTACCGTCGCCCTTTCCCAGGGAAACCGAGACAAAGTCATCGGTGGAATTGGAGACCGCAAGATCCGGGATGCCGTCCCCCGTAAAATCCGCCGCCGCAATAAACTTGGGGAAATTCCCCGAGGCAAAATCCTTAAGAGCCGAGAAGGTTTCGTCCTTATTATTGAGGACCATGGTGATCGCATGCTGCACATTGCTTGAGGTGATGAGGTCTTCATAGCCGTCGCCATTCACATCGAGATTGGCGATGGTCAAGGGCTGGCCTCCACCTTTAAACAATTTGGAAGGCCTGAACTCTCCATCGCCGATGCCCCAAAGAATCTGCACGCCCCGGTTTCCCGAGCCTGCAAGGGCTACGGCAACGTCGATGTGTTGGTCGTGATTATAATCCCCAAGCACCAGCGCAGTCGGCTGACCTTTCACCGGCATGCTTTTCGGTTCATGAAACGTTCCGTTTCCCTTCCCCATAAAGGTCACCACTTTGTGATAACGCATGGTGACCATTAAGTCAGGGAAACCGTCTTCATTAAAATCCCCGGCGGTGAGATTGATAGGAATTTTGCCCGGTTTCAGAATGGTTTTGAGTTTGGTGAAACCTCCCATCCGCGAGTTCAAATAGATCTGGACATCCTGATCCGCATAGTTGAGTTCGGCAAGATCCAGATATCCGTCCTTATTGAAATCCGCCGCCACGACGCAAATGGGGTCCTGCCCGGTGTCGAACACTCTCTGGTCCTGAAAAGTTCCGTCGCCATTGCCTTTAAAATAAGAGAGCGTGTGGTCGCCGCTGTTGGTCACGATTAAATCCAGCTTGCCATCGCGGTTGAAGTCCTCGGTGATGAGGAAGGAAGGTTCTGCGCCGGTTTCAACAGCGAAGGAGAAGACAAAGAGAGGGGGCATTTTCCGTTCCACTTTCGGCTTGGGGCAACCGATCCAGAAAAATGCGAAAATCAGGATAACGAGCAAATATTTTTTTTTCGAGTTTATCAAGGGCAACCAAACAAAACAAAAAGGAACTCAACAAAGACAAAAAAATTTCATCTCGTTTGAATTTATGAATCTTTTTTGAGGATACCACAGGAACCCGGCGGCAACAAATGATTCACTTGCGGCAAAAATATAGGCCGTTGACCACCGATCTACACTAAAGTGAGATTGAGCCATCTAAAGGAAATCTAACCCTCTTTTTTCAGTTTTCCCTCAATTAATATTTACATTAATGGGAAATAATAATGTTTAAAACCTGTTGGCTAAATTTTTAAAGCTTCTATAAAAATATTTTCTCAAGCCACCAATCTTTTGTTTTTATTAATATATTTGACTCATGTAAAACAAGTAAAAATAAACCTTGCCAAATCCACAGATTTTTTGTAAATTCCCACTCATCCGTTAATGTAAATCTGTTTTAAAAAACAGGGTCCTGCATTCAGGACGAGAGACAGACTGTCTGTTCCTTGGCGACTGCCCGATTCACTTTTACCAAAGCCAACTTTGGATCGGTTGTTTGAAGCAGTGCTTTAACCCAAAGAAAAAAATCTCAAGCGACTCGCCGCATTTGCGGGAACCGTTTGGCAGGCAGATTCGTTTTTTTAGTGTTTCGATCAGAAAACCACCCACCATATCTTTACTCCTCCTCCGGCACCCATTGGTGGGTGGTTTTCAATTTTTCTTCCAAGCGTATCGTCCCCCCTTGTCGCACATTTCCCATTGCAATTTTTTGAAATAGTATAAACTAATAAATCATTTTCAAATTAGCATCCGATTTTTACATTCCTGCACCAACCTATTCTCGGAAATGAAATGAAACTGGTCAGCCTATTGCCATCTGCGACGGAAATTGTTTGCGAACTGGGCTTGAGTTCCAGTCTGGTGGGAATCTCCCACGAATGCGATTATCCCGAAAACATTGCCCATCTCCCTCATCTCACTGCTTCCAGTATCAACACCCAGGGAAAAAGCCGGGCCATTCACCAATCGGTGGAAGACCTGTTAAAAAATACCTTGTCGGTCTACGATCTGGATCTGGAATTGCTTAAAACCCTGCAACCGGACACCATCATCACCCAGGATATTTGCGACGTTTGCGCGATTCCGTTTGCGGAGGTGGAGAAAGGCTGCCAGCAGGTTCTCGATAATGATGTTTCCATCATTTCCTTGAAGCCTCATCGCTTAAATGATATCTGGCAGGACATGGCGAAAGTCGCAAAATCTCTTGGCCGAATGCAGGATTTCGCAAAGTTCGAAAGTTCACTTCATCAGAGGATGCAGCACATCCAGAAAAAAATTCAATCCTCTGGCGCTCCAAAGAAAAGCGTTCTCACCATCGAATGGATGGACCCGGTCATGATCGGCGGCATGTGGGTTCCCGAAATGATCGACATCGTTGGAGGCGAATATCTTTTTGCAGAACCCGGTCAACACGCCCGCACGGTGAGCGCGCAGCAATTAAGAGAAATCAATCCTGACGTGGTGGTGATCAAACCCTGCGGCTTTAAGCTGGAGCAAACGGTGCGGGAACTTGACACATTAAGAAAAACGATTCCGTGGGAAAGCTGGCAAGTGACGCAATCGGACCGGGTTTTTCTGGTGGACGGCAACGCCTACTTCAACCGGCCCGGTCCACGCATCCTGGATTCGCTGGAAATTCTGGCCCACTGCGCTCATCCGGCGTTGTTTCCTGAATTTGCGAAGACCTACCAAAATGCGTTCATCCGCCTGACTCCCGATCTCAAGCTTCCGCATCCGGCTTAATCGAAACTTTTACACCTTTGCAGATTCTGCGCTTTCAGAAACCCAACCGGCTTTGACCGCTTCCCTGCGGAAATAATTAAGCATCCCTGTAAAAATATAATTGTGAAACTTCGCCATGAGGGCCCAGTAAAGGTTTCCCCAAAACGGTTTTGGAATAAAGTGGGCTCTCAAGATCAATTGCGTTCGCTTATTGTCTTTGGGGTTCAGCTCCAATTGCAACCACGACAGGCCGGGAGACAACATTTCCGCCCGCAGAAGCAACTCTTGATTCGGCTCCAGTTTTTCCACGCGCCAGAAGTCGATCGAATCGCCCACACGCAATTGATTGTTATCCCTTCTGCCTCGATTGAGTCCAACGCCTCCCAACAACCGGTCCACGGCGCCGCGAATCTTCCACAGATAATTGGCATGCACCCAGCCGTGGTTGCCGCCGATGCGGCAAATAATGGGGAAAATGATTTCCGGAGGCGTTGGAATTTCTATGGAATGCTCGTCGATCATGAACTCTGCGGACTCGTATTCGCAAAGCGGCATCAGGTCCGCCATGCGCCCCGGAGAAACATCGCTCCAGTGTGAAAACACACGCGACTGCTGTTCTTTTTCCTGCGCCCATTTCACGGCGGTTTCAAAATCCAGCGGCTCGAATGGCAAGATCCGATACACATCGCATTCGGTACAAATCACGTCGCTTTTCAAGCTGTCCAGCAGTAATGAGGTGATGTTGACGGGAACCGCATTAAAAAGATGCAGCCAATATGCGTAGAGGCGACATAAGGCATTCACCGGCAGGGGAATCCAGGAAACATCGAATAATCGTACGCGTTTATTTAAAATCCGGGCAAACCGCCGGATCAGCTCGGTGTAAGACAAAACGTCCTTGCCGCCGATGGGGTAAACGCGGGTGGTCAGGTTTTCCGTTTCCAGGACGCCGACCAGATATTTGATGACATCCCTTATGGCGATGGGCTGGCATTTTGAGTCGAACTCTGGAATATAGGGAATCCAGCGGTTGTACATCACCAGCGACTTCAAGAGTTCATACGATGCGCTGCCGGTGCCGAGTATGATGGCCGCACGCAGACGAATCACCGGGATATCACCGTCAGATAAAATCTGCCCGACTTCCATGCGGCTTTGCAAATGCGGCGATAACTTTTGTGTGGCTTCCCCGAGGCCTCCCAGATAAATGATCCGTTTGACGCCGCATTCCTCTGCCGCTTCGCGAAAGTTGGTGGCGGCCAATTTATCCTTTTGCACAAATTCCTCTTTCTTGGACGCCATGCTGTGGATCAGGTAATACGCCGCATCAACGTCTTTAAGAGCCAGCCGCAACTCTTCCTTGTTCAGACAATCGGCGTAAACGTTTTCAATGCGTGAATGGTTCAGAATGGGAGGTGGATTTTTCCGGCGAAACATGCAACGGACAATATAACCACGATGCACCAGTTCCGGAATCAGCCGGTGCGCCACATAACCGTTGGCGCCGGTCACCAGCACCCGGGTCGTTTCCGGCAAGGGAGTGGTCGGAAGGTCGTCGCAGTAGTGGTAATTGACTTTTTCCGGGTCCATGGGAAAAGTATAATCCCTAAAGAGTTAGACGCAAGGCCTTAACCTATCTAATTATAACGGACTGCCTTTTTAGATCGTTTGGACAATCCCCTTATTGCGGAACTTTTCCAACAAAGAAGGGATTGTGTTGTTTTTCCTCGCCCACGGTGGTGGCGGGACCGTGGCCGGGATGCAGGCGGTAATGATCCGGCAAGGTTAAAAGGCGGGTGGTGATGGATTGGAACAGCCCCGGCCAGGAGGCATTGGCCCGCCCCATCGACCCGGCAAATAGAGCGTCGCCAGAAATTACGGATTCCCCAATCAGATAGGAAACCCCGCCGGGGGTGTGGCCCGGCGTCGCCATGGCTTTTATTATCAAATTACCCAATGCAATCTCCTCTCCGTCCTCAACGAATCTCAAATCGCGGCTGCCGGAAGGACGCGGGTCTTTCTTGTCGATCCATGCCGGGCAATTGAACTCCCGGTCCAAAACGCCAAGGCCGCCGGCGTGATCGGGATGCGAATGGGTCAAAAGAATCTTGCCAGGTTGAACGTTCAGCTCGCGGGCTTTTTGAATGATCGCCTGCGGATTGGCTCCGGTATCGACAATGGCTGTGTCCCGGGTCTCCCGGCAAATCAGCAGGTAACATTTGACCGGGTAACTGCCCATGAACACATTGAGACAAACGAGATCAAACGCCGCAGGATCGGGTGTGGTTTCTTTCGGGGCCCAGGAATTCCGGGCGATGGCCACCAGGGAGGGCCCGTGCAAGTCCAGCGCGGCAGCGATCTTTAGCAGTACCGCCTCATCAGGAATCAGCTCATAACTCTCGATGCGGCGAATCTCCTGAGTGGAAATGCCCGTAGCCTGGGCGAGGTCCTGTTGCGACCAGGATTTCCCATCCCTGGCTTTTTCCAGAATATCGCCTAACTCGTCTTCCAATTGTGCCACCCGGAACCTCCCTTTATTCCAGGATTATACCCAATCTTCGGGAGATTCAGAAGCGCATGCAGATGAAAGACTAATCCTCATTTTCCACTGGGTGAAACGCCGCCAACCTGTTTGCGGGTTCCTCTACATTTTTGTCCGTTGAAGCGAACCAATAGATCGTCCCGACCATGAGGCCTCCGCCGACCATATTTCCTGCGGTGACATACAATTGGTTGTGAACAAAACCGGTAAGAGAAACCTCTGGCCCGTGCGGAAGAAACATCGCCAGACTCAGCAGGCTCTGATTGGCGATGCTGTGCTCAAATCCGCTGGCGATAAAAGCAAACAGGCACCAGAAAATCAAAATCAGTTTGGCGGCATCGTTTTTTGTGCGACCGGAGACCCAAACCGCAAGGCAGACCAGCCAGTTACACAACACTCCGCGCATGAAGGCCTCTTTTGCGTCCAGGTTCATTTTCAGTGCCGCAACCTTCTGGATCAACTGCTCCGATTCCGGCGTCAGACTGCCTCCAGCCACCACAAGCCAGGCCAGAAAAACCGAACCTGCCAGGTTGCCGATGAAACAGACCACAAATAAAATAACGATCGAAGACACGCCAACTTTACGGCTCAGCCGTCCGACCGCAAAGACCATGTTGTTGCCGGTAAACAATTCCGAGCCCGCGAAGATCACCAGGCTCAACGCGATGCCGAATCCCGCTCCCATGATGAGTTTCAGGTAAGGCGCGCCGCCGTCTGCGGCAATGGGTCCCCCTATCGAAAAAATGAGAACGATGCCGAATCCCAGATAAATCCCCGCCAATGCGGATAAAAGAAAATATCCCAAAGGAGACCTTTGCATATAGCGGATTTTATTTTCCGCAGTCGCGCTGATATTTTTGATTTCTTCGGCAAACATGCAAGGTTCCTCTCGGTTGGTTTATCTATTTGACTGTATTCTTCTCGGTTGATGTTTCTGTAGAATCCAAAATCGGCAAGCTCTTTTCCCTCGCTTTCAATTTCTTCCGCCCCTTGATTCGGTGCATTTTTTCCCGTGTGTGATAGGGAATGATCTGCTCCAACACAGAGGGCAGGATATCGCAGGGAACGTTTTCCAGAACCTTCACCGCGAAATTGGGGTCGGGCCCTGCCCGGCCTCCCACAAATACATCCACCGCATCCACAACCTCATTGCCGACTTTAACTCTTTTCCCAAGTAACCCGATATCGGCGACCAGATGATTGCCGCATCCCGCCGGACAACCGGACCAGTGCATGGTGATCGGGGCCGTTTTATCCAACTTTTCTTCGAGTTGAGATGCAACTTCCATCGCCCGGCTTTTGGTTTCAATCGCCGCCAGGTGACAATAGTCACTGCCAACGCAACTGACCAATCCGCGCAGAATACTGGAAGGATGGTAAACCAGCTCCTGTAACAAAGGCTCTTCCAGAAGATCGCCCAAACTTTTGTCGGGTACGTTGGGAAGGATCAAACTTTGGGCAGAAGAAAACCGGATTTCCCCATTACCATATCTTTCGGCTAAATCCGCCACCTGCTCAAGTTTATTTCCCTGAATGCGCCCGACCGGGATTTTTAAGCCCACGTAACTCATCAGCGGCTGTTTCTGCCGGTAAATTCCGATATGCTCCGCATGTCGCTCATTTCTCACGTCCTGACCTGCGGAGGATAGATTCCGGTCCAAACGATTTTCGAGTTCCTCCCGAAACCGCCAAACGCCCCACTCCTCAATCATAAAAGCCAGACGGTTTTGCGTGCGCGTCTCGCGGTTGCCGTGATCGCGATACAACAGAATAATGGCGCAACAAACCTCCACCACCTCTTCCGGCAGGACGAATGCATTCAAAGAAGACGCGATCCGGTAGCCCCCCGACCCCAACTTCCCCCCGACCAGAATGTTGAAGCCGGAGGCCGGACCGTCTTCCTTTTCCTTTACAGCAGGCACGAGAGCCAGGTCCTGAGTTTCCGCATGCAGGCAGTTGTCC
>JAJDBE010000198.1 GCA_029261515.1 Nitrospinaceae bacterium
GCCCGCTCTCTGGCACCGCAACACGTCGAGTTTCTGCATGCGATGGGACCGGGCCGGGCCTATTGCTCCAGGGGTGGATTTCTAACGGTGCGTTATCCGCCCATCGGCGACTGTGATGTGATGCGTGCGGCGCGGGAGAAAGCTGGAAACGCAAAGAAGGTCGTGGCCCTCGTCACCGATATTGGCAACGACATCATGTACGGCGTCCCGGCAGAAGAGATCATCGCTTGCCTTCGCCGCCTGCTAAAGGAATTCGATGCGATGGGCGCCGAGGTGTTTCTCAATCCCATCCCGCTTATAATTGAAAAGGACGTGACCCGGTTTCAGTTTTTTCTATTGCGTCGTATCTATTTCCCTTCCAGTGCCATTGAATACTCCGAGGCCGCCCAAGCGGTCCGGGAGATCAACCGTTTTCTGACAGACTCCAAAGGAGACAGGGTGCACCTTTTGCCAAGCGCCCGCGAATTTTGCGGCGCCGACAAAATTCATTACAGTCTATTCAGTAGTCACCGGGTCTGGTCCCGAATTGTGGCTGAAATCCTGCGCGTTTTGCCTGAAAACCCCGCTGGAGCCATCGCTCTTTTTTCTATCTGGAATGCTTTATTTGCCAATATGGGCCGACTTTGTTTTTGCGATCTTATGCCCGTTCGCAAAAAGATTCCCGGAACCTATTAAGCCATTTCCCAATGAGTATTCTTTTGGCCATCCTCAGAACTTTGGCTGTTTTCATTTCCTATTCGGGATTTGCACTTGCCGGAGCGGTGTTGCAGTGTTTCCTATTCTTATCTACCACGACGCGGCATCGACTGATTGCCGCATTTACCCGCCATTGGGCGCGCACCTCCTGTTGGATCTTTAACATCCAGGTCAAGGTCGAGGGCGATGCCCACATAGCACCCGGTTGCCTTATTGTTTCCAACCATGTCGGCTCTCCGGATATTTTCGTGATGGGCGCTTGTTTCCCGGCGTTTTTTGTGTCCAAGGCGGAAGTCGCAGATTGGCCCTTGTTTAACTTAATGGCCCGATTAGGCGAATCCATTTTTGCCGAGCGCAGTCAGCGGCATCAGGTTAAGGAAGTCATCGGGAGAATGCGTGAGCGATTGCAGGAGAGGTGTTCGGTGATTTTGTTTCCCGAAGGTCAGGCGACGGATGGGGCGGATCTTCTTGCCTTCAAACCCTCCACCTTCGAAGCGGCGGTGCTCGCCCAAAGCCCTGTTGTTCCGGTGACTATCCTTTACCATGATCGGCATCGGCCCTCCATTGCCTGCTGGTACGACATGTCCTTCATGCGGCACATCTGGCGGTTGTTAAAAAATTCACGCTTGCCGGTGACCGTGGTGGTGCATGCGGCAATTGCAGGAGAACCCGACCGCCGGGTTCTGGCGGAAAAAAGCCGCGCGATCATCCGCGATCGATACTTAAAGCATAGGGGGCAGACCCGGCCCGCCTGATTTTCTCAGCATGCCGATATTGAGGAGCGAGAGCGGTTTGCATTGAAAAGCCAGCTTATTCATAATAGCGTTCTATTGTTTAACCTCTGATTGAGAAGACCGGCAAAAAGAATTGCGTGGGAGCAGATCATGATTCATCCGTTTAAAGAAAACGAACCCAAAATTGATGCCTCGGCTTTGGTGCTGGAAAGCGCCGAGGTGATCGGCGATGTGGTGATCGGTGAAGAAAGCAGTGTCTGGTTCAACGCGGTGATCCGCGGCGATGTGAATTACATCCGCATCGGCAAATACACCAACATCCAGGACGGCTGTGTTTTGCACGTCTCGCGCAAAACCTACCCGTTGATCATAGGCGATGAAGTGACGGTCGGGCACAACGTCACCCTGCACGCCTGCACTATTGCCTCACGCTGTTTGATCGGCATGGGGGCTATTGTCATGGACGGCGCGGAGGTGGGAGAAAACAGCATCGTCGGCGCGGGAGCCTTGGTGACGCCTGGAACCAAAATTCCTCCCGGCAGCCTGGTCGTGGGTTCGCCGGCCCGAGTCAAGCGCCAACTGACCGATGCAGAAATCCGCGGCATTCGCGAATCCGCCGCGCATTACGTCGGTGATATCGAAAATTATCTGGAATAAAAAAATTTTTAATTATGAAAGTATCTTTGGCTGTTATTGGCGGCAGTGGCGCCTATCGTCTTCTTGCGGACAACCATCTGGGGAAGGAAAGCGATTGCCGAACACTCAAGACCCCGTTTGGGCCAAGTGCGCCGATCCACCGTTTTGTCGCGGACGACCTGGAGTTTCTGTTTTTGTCCCGGCACGGCGAGACCGATTATTCCATCACCGCGCCGTTTGTCAATTACCGGGCCAACATCTATGCGCTGAAAGAATGCGGGGTCGAGCGCATTCTCTCATGGTCGGGGCCGGGGATCATCAACACCGCGTTCAAACCCGGTGAGTTTGTCGTCCCGCACGATTTGATAGACGAGACACGCAGCCGCGAAACCACGTTCTTTAAGGATACCGGGATCGGCTTTATCCGTCAGGACCAGCCGTTTTGCCCGGAGATGCGTTGGGCCTTGCACGAGTCGGTGCATCACAGCGGTGTGGCGCACCATGAAGAAGCGGTTTACGTGTGCACCGAAGGACCGCGGCTGGAATCGCCTGCGGAGATAAGAAAACTCCGCATTATCGGCGGCGATCTTGTCGGCATGACGCTGATTCCAGAAACCTTCCTCGCCCGTGAATTGGAAATGTGCTACGCCCCGGTGTGTTACCTGACCAATTATGCCGAGGGGGTGGTGCCGAGAAAATTTCAAAAAGGACAATTGTTCGAAGGCATGCAAACCGAAGCAGAACGGGTTTTAGTGGAGGAATCCATCAGCAAGTTTCCCGCGCTGCTGGGAAATGCGTTTCTGGCTTTAAGAGAAATGGACCGCGCCTGCCATTGTCAAGACGCCATGCGCCGTTACAAGGACAAGGGGATGATCGGCGATGACTGGCACCGGTGGATAGGGCCTCCCTGATCCTTCTGTGTTGGTTGTGTATTGTCTCTACTCGCCGGGAAAAACCGAACGCCAGGCTTCATAGCCTCCGGTCATGCTGTAGACTTCTTTGAATCCCTGTTCAGCGAAATACGCCGCCGCGCCCTGGCTGGAGATTCCGTGGTAACAGCAAACCACCAGCGGTTTGTCCTTGTCGGTTTGCTCGGTGAACTCCTGTACGTTGGCGTCGCTTACAGGAACCGCGGTGGGGATGTGGCCGCCGGAAAAAGAGGCGGGATCGCGAATGTCTACTATATTGGCGCTGTTGTTTTCCACCATTTCCTTGACCCGGTGGATGTCTATCTCTTGAAACATGGGAATGACTCCTCCATAATGACTCTTCTTAAAATTTCCCCATAAGGTTATCACAGGCGTTTGCAGATTTTAAGGAAAACAGGATCATGAGCGACGACAGGACGACCGCAGAACTGGAAGCGGACTTAAGCTGTGCCAGGGCGAAAAACGACGTTGCAGGAGAAGTGCAGGCGTTACGGCGATTGGGCGTCGCTTTGCAAAGAAACCGCAAGTT
>JAJDBE010000199.1 GCA_029261515.1 Nitrospinaceae bacterium
CAAGGCCACGGCTCTTCTTAACAATGCGTTTGCATTGAGCAGCGATACCGTTCCTATTGCAAGCAATATCTGTGTGGACCTTGCCAAAAAGAAGAATCCTGCGGTGGTGACTGTGTGCACTAAAGCCAAAGCCGAACCGGTGACCCGCAATTTTCGGTCTCCAGCCCCATCACCGGGTCCGGAAGGCTCTCCCGATCCTTTTAAAGACTTTTACGACCGGTTCTTCGGTCAGCGGCCCGATCAGCGGCCCAAACGCGGAATGGGTTCCGGTTTCATCATCGATGCGGAAGGTCATATTCTCACCAACTACCATGTCATCGAAGGGGCGGATGAGATCATCGTCAATCTCGAGGATGATAAAGAATACACCGCCACCCTGATCGGTTCCGACTCTAAAACCGATATCGCTCTCATCAAAATTTCGAGAGAGAACGGCGGCAAGAAGCCGTTTCCTCATATAAAAATGGGAGATTCGGACAATCTGGAAGTCGGTGAATGGGTGATGGCGATCGGCAACCCCTTTGGACTCAGCCACACCGTCACCGTCGGCGTAGTCAGTGCTTTGAGCCGCAATATCGGCGCCGGTCCCTACGATGAATTCATCCAGACCGATGCTTCCATCAACCCCGGCAACAGCGGCGGTCCCTTGATCAATATCAAAGGCGAAGCCATCGGCATGAATACCGCGATCATCTCCGGGAATTCCGGCGGCAATGTGGGCATCGGTTTTGCCATTCCCATTAATATTGCGAAAGGGATTTTAAAGGACCTCAAAGAAAAAGGCAGTGTGACACGCGGCTGGCTGGGAGTCATGATTCAGAAAATCACCCCGGATTTAGCCAAGTCCTTTAATTTAAAGGGAACCAAGGGCGCTCTGGTCGGGGATGTCATCCCTGATGGTCCGGCGGCCAAAGCAGGAGTCAAGCGCGGCGACGTGATCGTCAAGTTTAACAATCAAGACATCGACGAGATGGAAGCGCTTCCGAAAGTGGTGGCGGCAACCACTCCCGGGAAAGCGGTTAAAGTAGAAGTGATCCGCGAAGGGAAAAAGAAAGTGCTGGACGTCACCATCGAAGTTTTGAAAGACAGCAGTTCACCTGAGGTCGCCGCCAAGGAGGACCCTGTGGGCATGCAGGTTCAGGACATCACGCCTGAAATCATGCAGAGTCTGCAACTGGAGTCTACCGACGGGGTGCTGGTTTCCGATGTTGGCCCTGGTGGCGCGGCGGCGGAAGCTGGAATCCGCCGAGGCGACGTGATTACGGAAATCAACCGGACTCCGGTCAATTCCGTAAAAGATTACGATCAGGTGACATCTTCGGTGGATAAAGGAACGACCATCCTGTTTCTGATTCGCCGTGGAGGCAGTACCATTTATATTGCCGTTAAAATGGATTGAGGGTTTTCTCTGATCCATCGGGCAATATGAATTCCTCATGATTGTCGAAAAGATGGTGGGCCGGTTTTCCGGTCCGCCGTCTCTTTTTATTCTTCCCTTATGGTTTTTCCCGAATTTAAAAAACAACTCGTTGTTACGGTTTTCCTGTTAACTTTTTTGACCGGCGTTTTTTCTTGTTCTGCATTTGCCGCGGAAGAGTTTAACCGGCGGACGCCTTTGGTCCTGGCGGTGGAAAAGGTGGGGCCGGCGGTGGTCAATATCTATACGGAAGAAGCGGCTCCCGAACTCAGAAATCCGTTCCGCAATTTTGGCGACAACGTATTCGACCGGTTCTTTAAGGATGTGTTTCCTCCCGTCAACCAGAAGCGCCGCAGTCTGGGGTCTGGAGTCATCATCAATGCCGACGGCTACATCCTGACCAACGAACATGTGATCGGCAAGGCGGTCCGCATCAAGGTGACGCTTGTGGGCAAGCAGGAGTACGACGGGCGGCTGGTGGGCGCCGACAGAGCGTCGGACCTGGCGGTCATCAAGATCGATCCCAAAGAACCGCTCCCCTTTGTGGAGATGGGGCGTTCCGACGACCTGATGATCGGCGAGACCGTGATCGCCATCGGCAATCCCTTTGGCTTACAGCACACCGTGACCACCGGCATTATCAGTGCCCTCAACCGCTCCATCAAGGCGGGAGAGAACACCATTTACCATGATTTTATTCAGGTGGATTCCTCGATCAATCCCGGCAACAGCGGCGGCCCGTTACTGAACATCAATGGATCGCTGATCGGCATCAACACCGCCATTTACCAGAAAGCCGAAGGCATCGGTTTTGCCATTCCCATCGACAACGCCAAGCGCATCATCAACGATTTGATCAGTTATGGCAAAGTCCGCAGAGGCTGGCTGGGGGTGTCGGTGCAGGACATGACTCCGGAACTCCTGCAATACTTCAAGCTGGATCGGCACCGTGGCGTTTTGGTGACGCGCGTGTTTCCCGGAAGTCCGGCCAGCCGGGCCGGGATGAAGCGCGGCGATGTGATTCTGAAGCTCGACAGCCACGAGATCAGCCGCAAGGCGGAGTATCAGCAGAGAATCGGTTCCTATTCGGTGGGGAATTCCATCGCCTTTTCCGTTCTGCGGGAGGGGCGTGAAGAAACTATCCCGCTCAAGGTCACCCGCATTTCCAAAAATCAGGTGGCGGAGTTCACCCGTAATTGGCTGGGTTTGGCGGTTCAGGGCATCAGCGATGCGGTTGTCAGAAGATACGGACTGCAAACGCGGCGCGGCGTGGTGGTGGCCAAGGTGGTCCCCAGCGGCGCGGGCGGGCGTATCGGCATCAACCCCGGAGATGTCATCCGCCAGGTCAACCAGAACCAGGTCAACAATGAGGAAGATTTCAACAAAGCCATTCTGGAAGCCGCAGGCCGCGACAGCGCCCTGCTTTTGATCCAGCGTGGCCGTCACGGGTATTATGTGACGCTGGAGCCATGAGCTTCCCGGAAAAGAAAGTATTTCAAAATCGGAATTCCTTATTCGGGGAATATTTCATGACGCAGCGTTTCGAAAACCACTCACTGAGCGGTGCTTGGCGTGTCCGGGGAACAACACCCAGCCTGACCGAACACACCATCATATGCGATCTCACCTTGTAAACGTTTGACGTAGTGGTCGGGGTCCTTTTTAAATACGTCGGGGCAATAGGGACATCGGCAAAAAAACACTTCCCAGCCCGCAATTTCCATGCGCACGGTCGACTTCACTGGTTTTTCCGCCAAACAGGTGGGACAAACGACCAAGTCCTTGGTTTCCAAAAGGTATCTGGGCGAGTCCTGATTAAACAGGTCGGCGCATCCCTGGCAACAAAAGAAATACTCCTTCCCCAGATAAATGCTCTTTGCCCATCGATCCGGACCAATGCCCAACCTTATTAAAGAACAACCACAAGTGGGACAAATGGATGTTTCTATCGCTTTCGCCGAACTTGAGGTATCAGTTGTCATTGCATTGGCCATTTTGTTTTTCATTCATTTCGGGGCAACAAGAGGATTCCTTTTTTTTGGGAAATAATTCCACCACGAAATCAATGAGTGATTGCAATTTACTTCTAGTGCATTCACAGGCTTCCTCAGCAGAACCCGTTTCCTCCTCTATCTTGTCCCAATCCACAAATTTTTTCATAGCAACAATGAACCTCCATAAAATAAAGCCAAAAATGCAAAAATCCCAGCAGTAAGCTTTCCCGAATTCTGGTTTTGCCCGAGATGAGAATGGCCCTGGGAGTCGAATCCAATAAAAGCACCCAAAGCAATAATCCCGATTGCTATCTGGATTTGCAAAACTGGATCTGTTGAGAAAAACAGCATCAATGCCAGAAGCGGTACGGTGAGCATCAACCCCTTGTATAGCAATCTTTCGAAGGGAATAAAATGTTCAATTAATTGCATACTAAAAGCGAAGTACCAGACCAAAAGGAGGGCTTGAAGCCACCACTCGGAAGCAAAGAGTAAAATTGGAAGTATGCAGACCAATGAACAGAAAACCGCATGGCTGAGACCCATTTTAAAACGCTCCCAGTACCCATATTCTAGAGCCTGCATGTCTTTGGACTTGCGTAAACCGTTATCCAAAAATTCCTTTAAGTCGGTAAAGTAAACGGGACCGTAAATTCCCTCCCAACCATGTTCTTTCAGGATTTTTCTTTTAACCCCAGCCACAGACAATTGCGGCAGTATCAAACGAGTATGATTCACCAGCTCCCTAACATTATAAACCTTTAAATGGGCGAGAACCGATTCGGTGGTAAAAATACCTTCAGCCGCGGCACACCAGACGTTGGTGCCTTTGGTATTGACCACCAGAAGAAAGCAATCTATATGCTGTTTTTCCAAATAATTTTTTAAATGCCGGACTGTGTAATCAAAATTGCAGGTGACCAGGACCGGCGAAGATTTATCTGGATGACCAATGGCAATGGTTTCGGGTTCGCAGGGAAACCGTGCAAATCGAAATAGCGTTTGATAAATGTCTTTAATCCAACCGATCATTTTTTAATTTCCAGAAGGATGAACATGCCTAACATAAACGGTTGGCAGTTGACTATTTCCATGCCCGCCTGCCGCACATCATCATCGAAATTGGAAATCGCGTTGGTGGTGTTTTGGGTCACGATCCAGGTGAGAAGCCGCATGGGTAATCTGAAGGCATAGTAAAAAAATTTAGCTAACAAATTTTCCGGAATTATTTCGTCACCGATAAGGACCTTACCTCCCTTCTTCAAAGTTCTTTTGATTTGTTTCAATACATGAAGTCTTTCTGCGCGGGTCAATTCGCTGAATGCGAGAGTGCTTAAGATAATATCGAATGATTCATCCTCCAAATGTTCGTCCAGATTGCTAAGGCTGATGTTAAGGAAATTCGCAGAAGGAGAATTTCTCTTTGCCACTGCAAGCATGCCGCTGTTGGCATCTACCCCGGTCACCTGCGCCCCTCGTTCAATGCACATTTGTGCCAATGTGCCGGTACCGCAACCCAAATCGAGGACCCGATCTCCGGGATGTACATGATCTGCAATTTGACGTTTGATTTTCGTCAACGATCCCAGAGTCAATAGACCCATCCCAATATCGTAGCGTTCGGGACGGGATTCAAGGATTTTCATATAAACAAACGACATGGTCTCAACCTCAAATGAAATAAGGAAATGAAAATAAGAAAATAGTCAAGACCGCCCCTGTCCAAAGGATAATTTTGGCTGTTTTATTTTCACTGCGTGGAGTTTCACAACATTCTGCCAGTGGATTGGATGAATTCTTTTTAAAATGAAAAAAGAACGCCGTTCCCAGTAATCCAACAGCCAGAATCATCATGGGTATATGGAGAAACCCAAAGCTTCTGACAAAGGAAAGGACACCCGTTCCTATTCCCAAACCCGTGAGGATTACAGGACCCACACAACAAATAGAACCGATGCTTGCGGCGAATATCCCGAGGATTCCCGTGATTTTAGCTTTGTCCATGAGCGGCTCCAGTTATTAAGCGAATTGGCTTTTCTTGCTTATATAAATTTCTTCCATTTGTTTGTTGGCCGATACAGTCTCTTTGAGATTTATCAGGAACGAATCTATTTCCTTATAATTGAGTGTGGCCAGAATATGGTCATCACTGATTTCGGTGAAGGTACGCATTCCAGTGCACCCGAGAGACATACCAAACGGTGACTTATTCAGGGTCGTTGGGATCACCGCACAAGCCGGTCTTCCCAACGCCATCGATTGCATGCCTTCCGACCATTTGCAGCAACCCAAAACCTCGTTGTAAATCATCGCTTGTGAAGGTTTCAACCACATCATGACCAATTGTGGTTCCACTGGAAAGCCTTTCAATGGGCCATAAACAACGCCGCTCATTTTCTGAGAAAGAGTGGGAATATTTGCCGGTTCATCCTCAGACAAGTAAGAACATTCACACATTTTTTCAACCAAGCCACCTAGTTCCTTTTGTATCTCTTTGGGCATTTCGATTCCTAATATCATGGCTCCAATCGGACAGTTGTAATGCTTATCCGCCGGTGCATAGAACACCTTTTCCTCGGCCATGCGCCAAAAGGTACAAAACGAGGGAAATTCACCTTCAAGGGCACTCACCCCATTTGGTTGTTCATCAACGAATGCCATTGCTACTGGAGGGATGGCAAGCTTAAAAGCCGATACGATTTCTTGATTGATCTTTGTTTTGTCCATGATCATCTCCAGGGGTTAAATTCATTTTCCCATGAATCATTTTTATCCTATAATATAGAACCTGTAGTAACTACAGGTTCAAGGAGTATTATGAAAAATAGAGAAAAAAGATTAACCATTGGGGTTTTATCTAATCTTACTCACTGTAATATTGAGACAATCCGCTATTATGAAAAGATTGGGATATTCCCGATGCCACCTCGAACGGAAGGTGGGCATCGGATTTATAGCGAAAATCACATGAAGCGGCTTGTTTTCATCCGCCGTGGCAGGGAGCTGGGTTTTTCACTTGAGGATATTCGCGCGCTCTTGAGGCTGGTGGATCGAGGTGATAATACTTGCGGCCAGGTGCAAAAAATCACACTTCACCATCTGGAAAATATTCATCGCAAGATTGTGGATTTAAAAAAGCTGGAAAAAATACTAGCTAATATTTCTTCGCAGTGTGAGGGCGGTGTAATACCCGAATGCCCGATTCTGGATGCCCTGTTTGAAAAAAAATGAATCCATCATCCATTTTATTGCGGAATTTTATGAAAGAGCGATTATTGGAAGGAGAATTTTTTCGTGATGTCGGATTCGGATAAAAAGACGATTAAAACCCTGCGCCGGGACATTCAACGGCACGACCATTTGTATTACGTCGAGGATCAGCCGGAAATCTCCGACCGTGAATACGACGGGTTGATGCAGCGGTTGAAGGATCTGGAAAAAAAGCATCCCGAATGGATCACGCCCGATTCGCCGACGCAACGGGTCGGCGGCAAGATTTCCGAGAAATTTCCTGCTGTCACGCATAAGGCTCCCATGCTCAGCCTGGACAACACCTACAGTCTCGACGAATACCGGGATTTTCATAAGCGGGTGGTTAAGGGGCTTAAAAGCATCCCGGAGAATGAAATCGAATATGTCGTGGAGCTTAAGATCGACGGACTCGGCGTCACGCTTTCTTACGAGAACGGATTGCTGGTTCAAGGCGCCACGCGCGGCGATGGCAAGCAAGGGGAGGACATCACCGCCAATCTTAAAACCATTCGTTCGATTCCACTGCGTATTCCGATGGAAAAGGAACCGTTTAAATTTATTGAGGTGCGGGGTGAGGTGTATCTAGACCACCAGGCGTTTCTCAAGATCAATGAAGAGCGCAAGGCGGAGGGTCAGCCTCTGTTTGCCAATCCCCGGAACTCCGCGGCGGGTTCCCTGCGTTTGCTCGATCCCACGATCACTGCCAAACGGCCTCTCAATATTTTTATCTACAGCGTTGGCTATATGGACAAGATGTCGTTTAAAACCCATTACGAAGCCCTGCAAAAATTCAAGGCGCTTGGACTGCGCGTGAATCCGGAAGCCACGCTTTGCAAAAGTTTCGATGAGACGCTGGCTCTGATCGAACGCTGGCAAGAGGAAAAAGACTCGCTGCCTTATGAAATCGACGGGCTGGTGGTCAAAGTGAACTCGCTCAAGTTTCAGGAGAAACTGGGAAGCACCACCAAACACCCGCGTTGGGCAGTGGCTTATAAATATGAAGCCGAACAGGCGACGACCGAAGTCGAGGACATCATCTGTCAGGTCGGGCGCACGGGGTCGATCACGCCAGTGGCGATCTTAAAGCCGGTGCTGGTGTCCGGGTCTACGGTGAGCCGGGCGACACTGCACAATGAAGATGAGATCAATCGCAAAGACATCCGTGTGGGAGATTCGGTCGTGATTGAAAAAGCCGGCGAAGTGATTCCCAAAGTGGTGCGGGTCATTATCGAACCGGGAAAATCGCGCGGCAGAAAATTCAAGATGCCGGGGAAATGCCCCGAATGCGCCACGAAAATATATCGTCCGGAAGGCGAGGTGGCGTGGCGCTGTGTCAATGCGGCCTGTCCGGCGCAACTCAAGGAACGCCTGCTGCACTTTGCATCGCGCAACGCCATGGACATCGACCACCTGGGTCCTGCGGTGCTGGATCAACTGGTGGACAGCGGGCGGGTCAAGCATTTCTCCGACCTTTACACCTTGACAGAAGAGGAACTGGCCGGGCTTGAGCGATTGGCAGAGAAGTCGGCGCAGAATCTGATCGACGCACTTCAAAAGAGCAAAACCGCTGGTCTTGCCCGCGTGTTGCATGCGTTGGGCATTCGTCATGTGGGTCAACGGGCGGCAAGCCTGCTGGCGCAAACGTTTCATTCGATAGACCGCTTGCAGAAAACCACCTTTGAGGATTTGGAATCGGTGATGGAAATCGGACCCACCATTGCTGAAAGTCTAAGAGCCTTTTTCGACCGCGAAGCCAACCGGGAAGAAATCCGCCGTCTCAAGCAATCGGGAGTGGCGCTGGAGGAAAAACAAAGAAAAGTCGGCGACCGTTTGGAAGGCAAGCAGTTTGTGTTGACCGGAACGATGGAGGAATTCACGCGCGACCAGGCGAAGGAAAAGATCATGGCGCTTGGAGGTCGCGTCACCTCCAGTGTTTCGCAAAAGACGGACTACGTCGTCGCCGGCGCCGATCCCGGCTCGAAATTCGACAAAGCCAAAAAACTCGGGGTGCAGGTTTTAAACGAAGAGGCGTTTAAAACTCTATTGGAAAAATAAACCCCTTATTGTGGAGATTTTTGTATAACCCGTCATCGCGAGCCGCAAAGCGGCGCGGCGATCCAGAGACTCTGGATTTACCCCTTCGGGGCATGAAGGCACTGGTGGAATATCACAGCTTCGTCGCCTTTGGCTTCTCGCAATGACCTATGGGATTGGTTCGAGGTAAACTCTATGAAGATTCTCGGCTTATGCAAAGGTCTCCTTGGCGGGAATGTTGATTTACAAGAATGGAAGGTGGAGTATGGAAGTGAGTCTGGCCGACAGCGCGCGTGTCCGTGAGATCGCGGAGTTATTTAATGACTACCGTATTTTTTACCGGCAGGAATCGGATATTGAGGGGGCCGTGGCTTTTCTGCAAGCCCGTTTCGAAAAAAAGGACTCCGTCATTTATACGGCGAGCGATCATTCGCGTCTGGCAGGCTTTGTTCAGCTTTATCCAAGTTTCTCCTCGGTGTCGATGCAGCCGATCTGGATTTTAAACGATTTATTCGTGGGAAAATCCTATCGCCGGAAAGAGGTCGCCAGGCAGCTCATGCAAGCGGCAAAGCAACATGCAGAGGCGACAGATGCGATACGCATCCAATGCGCAACAGAGATTTCCAATAATCTTGCGCAAACACTCTATGAGTCTTTGGGCTATGTTAAGGATGAAGTTTTTTACCATTATGCCTTATCGGTTTCGCAATTATAGTAAAACTCAACTTTGAAATGGCGAGAGAAGTATGAAACCCGTCGTACAGGAAGAAGTAACGGGATGCGGCATCGCCTGCGTGGCCATGCTCTCCAATCGTTCTTACGCACAGGCGAGAAAGATCGCGTCCGGGCTGGGGGTCTTCGCCGCCGATCCCAAGCTGTGGTCCGATACCGGGCATGTGCGGAAGTTACTCGGCCATTTAAAGATTAACGTGGCAAAAGTGGAGAAAACTTTTGCCGGATGGCACCGGTTGCCGGATTGTGCGCTTCTCGCCATCAAATGGCATCAGGAGAAAGGCATTCCCTTCTGGCATTGGACGGTTTTTATCCGTGACGGAAAGGGGAGCTATGTCCTCGATCCAAAAAAAGGGCTGAAAAACAACCGTAGAACCGACTTCGGGCGCATCAAGCCCAAATGGTTTCTTGAGGTCACTCATTAACCAGGACATGAACAGGTATATTTTATGAAACCTGCCGAGCAGGAAGTTCTGGAGGTGAGCCGCCAGTGGATCGCCAGTTTCAACCGGGGAGACGTCGATGCGTGTGTGGCGGGATACAAATCGGATGCGGTCGTCAATGCCAAACCCTACGGTTCTTTTCAAGGCACCGAGGCGATTGACGGGTTTTGGCGGCCCTTCATGGGCTCGGGGGCAGGGGACCTTGTATACAGCAATGTCCAGGTGCGGGCCATTGACGATCAGACCGTGGTGCTTTCCGCCGACTGGTCGATGAACGTGGGCAGTGGAGTCACCACTCTGGAGCGATGGGAGAAACAGCCGGACGGTGAGTGGTTGTTAGAGCAGGGCGATTTTGAGGTCCTGAAACAATTGCCGTGACGGGAATCATATTTTAGTTGACACTAACGTAAGTTTATACTAACATATAGTCATGTTCGAAACCATTCAAGCACTGGCAGATTCGACGCGGTTTGAGATATTGCAGATGGTGCGTCACAACGAAATGTCCGCAGGCGAGATCGCCGGGCATTTCAAAGGCATCACGCGCCCTGCGGTTTCTCAGCACCTGGGGATTTTGAAAAAATCCGGTCTTCTGACGCAAAGACGGGAAGGGACCCGTCGCATCTACAGCATTCGCCCTGAAGGGTTCGCGGAATTGCGGACCTTTCTGGAAGATTTCTGGGATCCGCGCTTGATAAAACTGAAAGCCGCTGCTGAAAAAAGCCAAAAAAAATTGAGGAGAAAAAAATGAGAGCCAGCGAAAACATGACGCAAACGCATGAAATTACCAGAGAAGTGATGATCGAAGCGCAGCCGGAAACGATTTTCCCGTATCTGACCGATGAAGCCAAGATGAAGGAATGGTTTGGCGAGATTGTCGAAGCCGACGCCCGGCCTGGCGGCACGTTTCATGTCGGGACTTTGGACGGCCTGCATTGCCGGGGCGAATACGTGGAGATTTCTCCGCACGATAAGGTGGTGTTTACCTGGGGTGGACTGCATGGCATGGAGGTTGGAGAATCCACCGTCGAGATCAAACTGAAAGCGCAAGGCGGTGCAACGCGCCTTACATTGAGGCATTATAATGTGCGTGTGAAAGACCATGTGGAGGGTTTCGCCGAAGGCTGGGAGACCAAAGCCTTTCCGCTGCTCAAGGCCGTGGCCGAAGGCCGGAAACCCGAAGGCCGGTGTTTTCAATCCGGGTCAGGTTGTGGCAATGATTGAATCGCCTGGTATTTGAGGTGTTTTTACGGGTGCACGAACCCAAAAAGTTCCTTGATGCGCTGTTTACATTCTCATCTCCTGGTCTTTCCTCAAGGCCCCACTAAAAGTGGGGTCTTTTTTTTGCCGACAGGTGGTTAATAAAGTTAGAATAAATAGACTCCACATCGGTGACGACTTTTTCTCAAAAACTCTATCTTACGCCGGGACCCTGTCTTTTCAGATTGAGCCGGTCTGTTGGAGCGGAATGAAATTTACTTCGGAGGTTTTACGATGAGTGAAGATAAAGAGCGCCTTTCACGCCGAACATTTTTAAAAACCAGTCTGGGAACGGCGGGGACGGTTGCGGGAACGCTGATCGGAGGGTCCGCTCTGGCGCAAGCCCTGAAGCAGGGAACTTCTCTAAGCGAAGCCGTCGCCAGAAGGGGAACGCCGCCGCAGACGCTGGGGCCTTTTTTCCCGGATGACGGCGACCCGGAAATCGAAATCCGCGAGAATCTGGATTTTCGCCTTCCCATCAGCGAGGCGAACGACAACGATCTCACTTTTATTCAGGGGAGAAGCGGCAAAGCGAAAGGTCAGGTCATTAATTTGAGTGGCAAGGTTTGGTTCACCTGGCAGGGAAAAATGAAACCCCAACCCGGAGCGGTTCTCATTTTGTGGAACGCTTCCGCCTCCGGGAGGTACAACCATCGCGGCGATCAGGAGAACAAGAAATTCAAGCACCCGGTTTCCGGAGACTGGGTGGAACGCACACACGATGAACATTTCCAATACTGGGGCCGCTCTGTCACCGACGTCGAGGGCAATTACAATTTTAAAACCGTTATTCCGGGATTTTATCCGGCGGACCTGAAAGGCGGGTGGTACCGGCCACCGCATTTGCACTTCATGGTCACGGCCCCCGGAATTCCGCAACTGGTGACGCAGTTGTACTTCAAGGGGGATGAGATCAAGGACAACACTTTTATTCAGGAATTGAATGCCAAAGATTTCATCCTGCGGAGCAAGCGCATGACGCCGGAAGAGCAGGAAAGCGTCATCATCGAATATAAAAAGGACACCTCCGGGAAGACGGCAGATGGTCTGGCAGGCAAGTATGATTTTGTTTTGACGTTTTAATTCTTTCCACGTCGTAGAGGATTTTTATCATGAAAGTAAAATACCTGGGGCACGTGGCGCTTTATGTGCGGGACATGGAACGGTCTCTTGAGTTTTACCGGGATCTGGCGGGCTTTGAAGAAGTCGGGCGACTATTCGACGGGAAAGCGACGGCGCTCACTAGTGGGCGGACGCATCATGAACTTCTCCTTCTGGAAATCGGCGCATCGGCTTCGGCCACCCCGCAAAAACAGCCGGGGTTGTATCATCTGGGGTTCAAGATCGGCGATTCCCTGGAAGAACTCAAAGCCGCGAGGCAAGACCTGGAAGATAAGGGTGTGTCGATCGAAGGGCAATCCGACCATGTGGTTTCACAAAGCCTTTACGTCAAGGACCCCGACGGCAATGATGTCGAGTTTTACGTCGATGCGGACCCTCAAATCTGGAAACAAGACCCGGCAGCGGTGCTCAATGTCAAACCCCTTTCTTTGTAGGAAGCGGCCCCTGCTTCACGATAGATTGCAAGGCCACGGCGTTGTTGTGTTGTTCGTCCTTTGCGCTGTAGACAAGGGTCAACACTTTATGGCGTTGTATCAAATTTTTAAGTTCGTCTAAAGCGGGATTTTTTTTCAGTTCGCCGCTGAATTTTTTTTGAAAAGCCTGCCACTTCTCTGGATCATGGTCGAACCATTTGCGTAACGAGTCGCTTGGCGCAATTTCCTTCAACCACAAATTGACATTCGCACCTTCTTTGGAAACGCCTCTTGGCCAGAGGCGGTCCACCAGAATCCGGAAGCCGTCACTCTTTTGAGATTTTTCGTAGACCCGTTTTATCTTCACCATAAGGTTTTCACGACTCTTTCGACCTTTGCCTTAAGGTCGGGCTGAATTTCCTGAGGGGCGGGATGGTGAGCGCCGGCGCCGGGGTTTGCTTTTGACGTGTTTTTTATTTGTGTCGGATTTACGTGGGGGAGGGCGCTTGGTTTTATGGCGTCTTGGTGGTTCTCCCTCTTTGCCTTTAAGGAATAATTCCTCTTCCGCCCAGACAACGGGAATCTTGTCCTTCAAATAATCTTCCACCCGTTCGAGATGCTGGGCGTAATTCTCGCAGCACAGGGTGATGGCGGTGCCTTTGGCTCCTGCGCGTGCGGTCCTGCCGATGCGGTGCACGTAATCTTCCGGGTCCTGTGGCAGGTCGTAGTTGATGACGTGGGTGATGTTGTCGACGTGGATGCCGCGTGAAGCGACGTCGGTGGCGATCAAGATGTCGAGATCGCCGGAACCGAATCTTTCGAGAACCCGGATGCGCGCATTTTGATTCAGGTCGCCGCTGATCTGCCCGGCGTTGTATCCGTTATGCTTCAGTTTGGTCTCCAGCCGTTCGGCCATGGCCTTGGTGTTGCAGAAGATGAGTACTTTTTCGCCTTCCTCCTGCTTGAGCAGTCCGAGAAGCAGATTGGGTTTTTCATGGTGCCCGACGTGGTAGAGAAGCTGCTGAACATTGTCCACGACGGTCTTTTCCGGTTCGATCGTCACTTTTTCAGGATTGTTCATGTGTTCGTAACACAGTTCCATGACCCGGAAATTGAGTGTCGCCGAAAACAGCATCGACAGGCGTTTGTTGTAGGGCGAAGTGTTCCGGAGCAGATAGCGCAAATCCTGAATGAAGCCCATGTCGAACATGCGGTCGGCTTCGTCGATGACCAGAACCTCCACCAGTTTCAAACTGAAAAACTTCTGTTTGTAGTAATCGATCAGACGGCCTGGAGTGGCGATGAGAATGTCGACTCCGGCTTTGATCTGATTGCGTTGTTTGTCGTAGTCCATGCCGCCGTAAATGCAGACGACATTGAGACCGCAATGCTTGCCTAGAAGCAGAGCGTCTTTTTCGATCTGCCGCGCCAGCTCACGCGTCGGGGCGATGACGAGGGCGCGTGGACCCACCATTCCCTTTCTTGCCGGCGGTGGAGCTTTCTCCAAAAGCCGGGTGAATATGGTGATCAGAAACGCCGCGGTTTTCCCGGTTCCTGTTTGCGCCTGTCCAGCCACATCTTTGCCGCCAAGGGTGATGGGCAACGTGGCGCTTTGAATGGGGGTGCAGTACTTAAAATCAGCGTCCCGGATGCCGTTTAATACGGATTCCGGAATGGGGAGGGACTCAAATGTTGTTTGCTCCAAGGGGTGCTCCAGTTGCGTGAAGGGCTGGGTTGCGCATTCGCCGCGGGAAAAAGGGTAGTGTATTGAGAGTTGACCGATTAAATATGTTCTACTAATTAAGCTTATCCGATCATTATATTTCCTTATCATTCTATTTCAATAGGAAACTCATTTTTCTTGACAGGGAACGATGGATAATGGTTCAATACGCCCTTCAATTTTAGCCAGTTAACGTGATACCGAAAAGCCCCGCCAGCACTTTTTTCTTAGTTTTGAACAGGTTCCGATACCTGTCTCCCAGGCGCTTTCAATGTTGCGAACCCATACTGGCGGAAGTATGCCGCCGCTAAAATTGTCCGATTTTTTGTTAAAAAAGTGATTACTATCAAATAGTTAAGAGTATATTGCTGTGATAAAACATGATGTAATTATTGTAGGCGCAGGATTGGCCGGAATGCGCGCGGCCATCGAAGTATCGAAAGAGCTGGATGTCGCGCTCCTCACCAAAGTGTATCCTTCCCGATCTCATTCCGGTGCCGCGCAGGGGGGAATCGCCGCAGCTCTTGGAAATTCGGAGTCCGACAGTTGGGAAGAGCATATGTACGACACCGTCAAGGGCGGTGATTTTCTCAACGACCAGGACGCCGTCGAAGAATATGTGAAATCTGCGCCGCGCATCATCTACGAGCTGGAACACATGGGTTGTGTTTTCAGCCGCACGCCGGAAGGCAAAATCGCGCAACGCAGTTTCGGCGGCCATTCCAAACCACGAGCCTGTTTTTCCGCCGACCGCACAGGCCACGCCATTCTGCACGCGCTGCACGAGCAGTTGATGAAGCAGAGCAAAACCATCAAAATTTATAACGAATGGTACATGCATTCCCTCATCACCGAGGGCAATCGCTGTAACGGTGTTGTGGTCAGCGACATCCGCACCGGTGCGGTGGAAGTCATGCATGCCAAGGCGGTGATTTTTTGTACCGGAGGTTACGGCAGGGTATTCAAGATCACCACCAATGCGTTTGCCAGCACGGCGGATGGCGTTATGGCGGCGTTCGACGCCGGGGTCCCTATGGAAGATCCGGAATTCGTGCAGTTTCATCCTTCCGGGTTGTACCGGCAGGGAATTTTATTTTCCGAGGCGGCGCGTGGCGAAGGCGGTTATCTGCTAAACGGCAAGGGCGAGCGGTTTATGGAAAAATACGCACCTTCCAGAATGGAACTGGCGCCACGCGATATCGTCGCTCGCGCCGAGCAAAGTGAAATCGACGAAGGCCGTGGCGTGAACGGCGAAGATTACATTCATCTCGATCTGAGACACCTGGGGGAAGCCAGAATCATGGAACGCCTGCCGCAGATCCGCCAGTTGGGAATCGACTTTATTTCGGTCGATTGTGTGAAAGACCCGTTGCCGATTCAGCCGACGGCGCATTATTCCATGGGCGGCATTCCTACCAACAAATTCGGTCAGGTGATTGTCGATGGCGAGGGAACGAAGATGGAAGGGTTTTTTGCCGCCGGGGAATGCGCCTGCGTTTCGGTGCATGGCGCCAATCGGCTGGGAACGAATTCTCTGCTGGATGCTACGGTGTTTGGCGAGCGTTCCGGAAAGTCTGCTCTCGAGTATGCAAAAACTGTGGATTTTGCCAAAGTCAATGAAGGCCGCGAAAAGACCAAGGTGCTGAAATTATTTGAGGATATTTTTCAACGCGATGGGACTGAAAGTTATAATCAAATCCGCGATGAGATGAAAGTGGAAATGATGAAAAACTGTGGTGTGTTCCGGGACGATGAAAAACTGAAAGTGTGCATCGACAATATTAAAAAGCTTCAATCCCGTTTTAAAAACGGTAAAGTGACCGATAAGGGTAAACTGTTTAACACGGAAATTTACGAGATCATCGAACTGGGGAATATGCTACGCGTGGCTGAGATCATTGCTGTCGCGGCCCTGGCGCGTAATGAAAGCCGGGGTGGGCATTACCGCACGGATTTTCCCAAGCGCGACGACGTGGATTTCCTCAAGCACACGCTGGTGCATGGCTCGGAAGAGGGACTGGAGCTTAAGTACAAACCGGTGGTGATCACCAAACATCAACCTGCGGAAAGAACTTATTGATGGCGACGTTCAAGATCAAACGCTACAATCCGGAAAAGCAGGCGGAACCTTATTTCGAGGATTTTGACCTCGATATCCCCGATGGCGCGACACTGCTCGACTGCATCAACCTGATCAAGTGGACGCAGGACGGCAGTCTGACCTACCGCATGTCCTGCAGAAGCGCCATCTGCGGTTCCTGCGCGGTGAAAGCCAACGGCCATGCGGTGCTCGCCTGTCAGAAGCAGGCGGTCAGCCTGGTGAAGGACGGCGCCGTGCAGATCGAGCCTCTGGGCAATATGAAACCCATCAAGGATCTGGTGGTCGACTTCGCCCCCTTCTGGGACAAGATCAACAAGGTCAAACCCTATCTACAGACAGAAGACACTCCGCCTCAAAAAGAAAGAACCCAGTCGCCGGAAGAGTTCCGGCTGATCGACGACACCAGCACCTGTATCATGTGCGGCGCGTGTTATTCCGACTGCAATGTGCTGGAGGTGGACGACAATTTCCTGGGGCCCGCGGCTCTGGCCAAGGCACAGCGCTTTGTCGGCGATTCCCGCGACAGCAAGACGCTGGAGCGGGTGACGGAACTCAGCGAACCCGGTGGCATCTGGGATTGCACGCATTGCGGGGAATGTGTGGAACGCTGTCCCAAACCGGCGGAACCGTTTTACCGCATCAAGGAAATCATGACGGTGGCGCTGGAGCAGGGGGTGCACAACAACAACGGCGCGCGGCATGCGTTGTCGTTCACCAAGTCCATCAAACACAGCGGTCGCCTCAATGAAAATATGATCCCTGTGGAATCGATGGGCTATTTTAATTTCAAGGGATTGATCGAACTCATCCCCATTGGCTTACGCATGCTGCTGAAACGAAAAATCCCGCCGATCATTCATAAGTCGATAGACGATGTGCAAGATGTGAAGCGTATTTTTAAGGAATTGGATCAATGAAATTTGCTCTTTTTACCGGGTGCGTGTCTCAGGGTGCGACCCGCGAATTGATGGTGTCGACCCGCAAAGCCGCCGAAGGGCTGGGAATTGATTTTGTCGAAATGAAAAGCGCGGCCTGTTGCGGAGCGGGCGTGTTGTCCGAGAAGAGTCCCATGCTGGCCGATGCGCTGAATGCCCGCACGTTTGCCATCGCGGAGAAACAGGGCCTGGACATTGTGACCATTTGTTCCACCTGCCAGGGCGTGCTCAAAAAAACCGAGTGCAATATTAAATCCGATGCCGAATACAAGAAAAAGATCAATCATATTCTGAGTGAAGGCGGCCATCAATACGACGGC
>JAJDBE010000200.1 GCA_029261515.1 Nitrospinaceae bacterium
AACAAAAAAATCAAGTTTGACATACCGCACCAGGATTATCAGCAGAAGGTGCAAAATTACTACAAATCCCTTGGCAAAGAAGTCAAAGTGCCGGGGTTCCGCAAGGGCAAGGTGCCCATTTCCCTGCTGGAAAAACAATTCGGCCCCCGCGTCAAGCAGGAAGTGCTCACCCAGCTCATCAGCGACCGGGTCATGGAAGCGATTCAGGAAAAGGGTCTCCGCGCCGTCAGCCAGCCCAATCTGCTGGAAGTACACGCCGAGGAAGGCACCGACATCACCGTCTCCGCCTCGGTGGAGGTGTTGCCGGAGTTCGAACTTAAAGATCATTCCGGGCTTGAGATCGATCTCAAGGTCGCTAAAGTGACCGATGAAGAGGTGGACCAGGTGATCGAAAATTACCGCACTGGCAAGGCGGAGAGCGTTTCCGTCACGGACCGGGCTTCTGAGAAAAACGATTATCTCAAAATCGACTTTACCGGAACCCTGGATGGCAAACCGTTTGAAGGCGGCGAAGCCAAAGACTACATCATCCAGCTGGGCGGCCAACACCTCGTCGAAGATCTGGAAAAAAGCCTTTACGGCATGCAGGCAGGGGAAACCAAAGAAATCAAAGTGCAGATTCCCGATGATTATTTCAATAAGAAGATTGCAGGCCGCGAAGTGGATTTTTCCATTACCTTAAAGGGCATTCAGGTAAAAGAACTGCCCGAACTGAACGACGAGTTTGCCAAGACCTGCGATCCTGAAAAGAATTTTGAGAGCGTGGATGACATGCAATCCAAAATTCGCGCGGACCTGGAAAAGCATGAAAAAACACAGGCCCGCAAAATCGCGCAGAAACAACTGGAAGAAAAACTAACCGAGTTAAATGCCGTCAACCTTCCCGAAGGACTGGTTCAGGAACAGATCCGCTTCATGATCACCGAAGCCAACAAGAAAAATGCCCCCGGTCACACTCACGACCACGATCACGGCCAGACCCGCGAAAAAGAGGTCGAGGTGTCTCCCGCCGATCAGGAAAAATACCGCGAGCCTGCCGTTAAAATCCTGCAACAGGAACTGGTGATGGACAAATTGGCCACCAGTATGGAAATTGAGGTTTCCCAGCAGGAACTGGATATGGAGATCAATAATTTCATGCAGATACTGGGCGGAGGTCAGGCGGAGAAAATGAAAAAGGAATGGGCCAAAACCGGGGTTCTGGCCAAGCTCCACAGCCGTATGCGGCGGGAGAAAACGCTTGATACGGTGCTCGATAAGGTAAAACTGAAAGAAGAAATGGTTGACAGGAAAGAATTAATTGCTGATAATTAAATGAGGGCTGGATCAACCTTATCTAGCCATTTTTTAATGACTTACGGTCCTTTGGCCCGCAAACGTGGCAAAAGTTTGCAGACAGCCTCATTAACTTCAAACCTCCCCACTGGAAAGAGAAAACGAACTGATATGAGCGAAATCTATAATCAATTAGTGCCCATTGTAGTAGAACAGACCAGCCGCGGCGAGAGATCTTACGATATCTATTCGCGTTTGCTCAAAGACCGCATCATTTTCCTGGGAACCGCCATCGACGACCATGTCGCCAATCTGGCCATCGCCCAGTTGCTGTTTCTAGAATCCGATGAACCCGAGCAGGATATTTATATCTACATCAACAGCCCCGGCGGCCAAGTCAGTTCCGGCCTTGGGATTTACGACACGATGCAGTACATCAAGCCCGATGTCCAGACCATCTGCATGGGGCAGGCGGCCAGTATGGGCGCATTGCTGCTGGCAGCCGGCGCCAAGGGCAAACGCTTCGCCCTGCCGCATTCCAGAGTCATGATTCATCAGCCAAGCGGCGGCTTTCAGGGACAGCATTCCGACATCGAAATTCAGGCCAAGGAAATCTCCAAAGTCCGGCAGGTGCTCGACGGCATTCTAGCGCATCACTCCGGCAAGGATATCGGCCAGGTCAATAAGGATACCGAGCGCGACCATTTCATGACCGGAGAGGAAGCCAAGGAATACGGGTTGATCGACAACGTCATCGCCAAGCGCACGGAATCCAAAGAACTGGATAAAGCCCTCGGAAATTCCAAGGAAAAGAAAAAGGATAAAGACAAATAATCTCCTTGCAGGGCCTCGCGGGGCCTTGTAAAGACATTGACGAGAGGATTTAATGGCAAAGAAAAACTCAACCACGGGAAACTACAGATGTTCGTTTTGCGGTAAGAGCCAGGAAGAGGTCAAAAAACTGATCGCAGGCCCCACGGTTTATATCTGCGATGAGTGTATTGAGCTTTGCAACGAGATCATGGTGGAAGAATGGGCTCAGGAGAAGAGCCAGGACTTCAAACACCTGCTCAAACCAAAGGATCTCTACAAACATCTGGATCAATACATCGTGGGCCAGGAACGCTGCAAGAAAATTCTGTCCGTTGCCGTTCACAATCATTTCAAGCGAGTGGATTCCTCGGTCGATCTGGAAGACGTGGAACTGCAAAAGAGCAACGTCCTGCTCATGGGTCCGACAGGATCCGGCAAGACGTTGATGGCCCAGACCCTGGCCAAGATTCTCGATGTTCCCTTTACCATTGTCGATGCCACCACATTGACCGAAGCCGGATACGTGGGAGAAGATGTCGAGAACATCATACTCAAACTTTTGCAGGCCGCCGACTACGATGTTGAAAAAGCCGAGCGCGGCATTATCTACATCGACGAAGTCGACAAGATTTCCCGTAAGTCCGAAAACCCCTCCATCACCCGCGACGTTTCCGGGGAAGGGGTTCAACAGGCGTTACTCAAGATCATCGAAGGCACCACCGCCAGCGTCCCCCCCCAGGGCGGGCGCAAGCATCCGCATCAGGAGTTTCTGCAGGTCAACACCACTAACATCCTGTTCGTCTGCGGCGGTGCTTTTGTCGGCCTGGGAGCCATCATCCGCAACCGCATCGGTAAAAAGACCCTGGGCTTTGGTCAGGAAATTCTGTCCAAAAAGGACATCGAGGACGAAGCCATTCTCGAAAAAGTGCAGCCGGAAGATCTGCTGAAATACGGTTTGATTCCGGAATTCGTCGGGCGCTTCTCCGTCGTCGCCACCTTGCGGGAACTCGACGTCGAGGCGTTGATGAAAGTCCTCACCGAACCCAAAAACGCTCTGGCCAAGCAATACAAAAAACTGTTCGAGTTTGAAAACGTCAAACTGAAATTCACCGACGGCGCCATTCGCGCGGTGGCTCAGAAAGCCATCGAACGCAAGACCGGAGCTCGTGGCCTGCGCGCCGTACTGGAAGACACCATGCTCGACATCATGTTTGATCTGCCGTCCAGTGAAAACGTCGAGGAAGTGGTGATCAGTGAAGAGGTGGTGTTGAAAAACGAAAAACCGCTTCTCGTCTACCAGAACCAGAAACAAGCCAGCTGATCATGACCCAGGAAAAACTCGAACTTCCGCTTTTGCCGTTGAGGGACATCGTTGTCTTTCCCTTCATGGTGATTCCTTTGTTTGTCGGCAGGGAAAAATCTGTCCGCGCCCTGGAAAAATCCATGGCCGAGCAGAAACATATTTTCCTTTCTGCCCAGCGCAACCCCGGCAACAGCGATCCCGAAGCCGGCGATATTTACGAAACCGGCACTCTGGCCAACATTCTGCAAATCCTGAAATTGACCGACGGCACCATGAAGGTGCTGGTCGAAGGGGTGCAGCGCGGCAGGATCAATTCTTTCCTCACCAATCCCGACTTCTTTGAAGTCGAAGTCATTAAAATTCAGGAAAACACGCAAAGTTCCAATGACGTGAAAGCGTTGATGCGAAGTGTGGCAACCGTCTTCGAGCAATACGTCAAGCTGAACCAGAAAATTCCGCTGGAAGCCGTTTCCGCCACCGCCAACATCGTCGAACCGCACCGGTTTGCCGACACCATCGCCGCTTACATGGTCTTCCAGACCGCGGACAAGCAGGAATTGCTGGAAACCTACCATCCCGTCGACCGGTTAAACAAACTGCTGGCCAACCTCAAGTCCGAAATGGAAGTGTTGAAAATAGAAAAACGCGTACACGGCCGGGTACGCAAGCAGATGGAGCGCAGCCAGAAAGAGTTTTACCTGAACGAGCAGATCAAGGCGATTCAAAAGGAACTGGGCAAACGCGATGAGTTCAAATCCGACATCGATGAGCTGACCCAGAAAATCAAAAAAGCCAAGATGCCCAAAGAAGTCAACGAAAAGGCCATGAAGGAACTCAGGCGCCTGGAGTTGATGCAGCCTATGTCGGCGGAAGCCACCGTTTCCAGGACCTACATCGAATGGCTGGTGGAGCTTCCCTGGAAAAAAGCGCCGGGGACCCTGAAAATCAAAATCGACGACGCCCAGAAGATTCTCGATAAAGACCATTACGGCCTGGAAAAAATCAAGGAGCGGATCATTGAGCACCTGGCGGTACTCACCCTGGTCAAAAAGATCAAGGGCCCCATTCTCTGTCTGGCAGGACCTCCCGGCGTGGGGAAAACATCGCTCGGGAAATCCATCGCCAGCGCCATGGGACGGGAATTTATCCGCGTCTCTTTAGGCGGCATCCGCGATGAAGCGGAGATTCGCGGGCATCGCCGAACCTATATCGGCGCGCTTCCGGGAAAAATCATTCAGGGCATGAAAAAAGCCGGCACTGCAAACCCCGTATTCATGCTCGATGAAGTGGACAAGATGACCAGCGATTTCCGCGGCGACCCCTCTTCTGCTCTTCTGGAAGTGCTGGACCCGGAACAAAACGCCAACTTCAACGTTCACTATCTGGAGGTCGATTACGACCTTTCGCAGGTGTTTTTTATCTGCACCGCCAACGTGCTGCACACCATCCCGCAACCCCTGCTCGACCGGATGGAAGTGCTGCGCCTGCCGGGCTACACCGATGCGGAAAAAGTCGGCATCGCCGAAAAATTTCTGATCCCTAAAAAACTGCAGGAACACGGACTGGTCAAAAAAAATCTTCAGTTCGGTGACAACGTCCTCGAAAAAATTATCCGCGAATACACCCGCGAAGCTGGCGTACGTAACCTGGAACGGGAGTTGGCCACCCTTTGCCGGAAAATCGTGAAGGAAGTGGTTAAGAGCGGGAAAAAGTTTTCTCTAAAACTCAGCCCCGCTGAAGTGGAAGACTATCTGGGCATTCCCAAACACCAGCCTCAGGAATCTCTGAAACCCCTCGACATCGGGGTGGCCACGGGAATGGCGTGGACGGAATTTGGTGGCGAACTGCTTTATATCGAAGTCACCGCCATTCCTGGAACCGGGAAAATGGTGCCCACAGGCAAACTCGGCGAGGTGATGAAAGAATCCGCGCATGCGGCCATGAGTTATGTCCGCTCCCGGGCCAGCGAACTCGGCCTGCCCAAAAACTTTTACCAGAAAATGGACATTCACATTCATATCCCGGAGGGCGCGGTTCCGAAAGACGGGCCTTCGGCAGGAATCGCCATGGCCGTCGCCCTGGTTTCGGCGCTGACCAAAACTCCGGTGCGGCATGACCTCACCTTGACCGGAGAACTGACCTTGACCGGGAAAGTACTGCCCATTGGCGGATTGAAAGAAAAAGTCCTGGCGGCGCACCGGGCTAAAGTCACTCATATCATCATTCCCAAGGACAACGAAAAGGATATCAGGGACATTCCCGCCAATGTGCAAAAAGATCTGATCTTTCATCCCGCCAGCAATATGGATGAGGTCATTGCGCAGGCGTTTGACAAAAAGTACAAACTGAGTAAAAAATCCACCGCCAAAAAAACCACTCGACAAGCTAAAAAACCACCGGCGACGAAAAGACCTTCCGTTTCTACCTTGAATTAAGTCAGGATCGGCGAAGTCATCTCATGTTCCTATAAATCGACCTGGATATTCTCAAAAGGCGTCGCTTCTTCCTCTTTAAGAGCGAGAGCTAAATACTCATCTTTTGAAGACCGTTCGGTGATGACGGCAAGAAGCGTCACCGCATCGGAGAGAAACGCCTGTTTGGTCGTGGCGTCCACTTCGCGTTTCGCAAGCTCGGCGTAAAAATCGAGCAACGGTTCAGTCTCGACAATCAACGTTTCAATAGCCTTGTAATCCAGATCGCGCTTCTCATTTTTTTTCGAGTATTCCGCGTGTTGCAGCCAAATCTCGACATTGCGTTTTTCTTTGCCAAGCTCGACAAACTCCTGCAGGACCCCTTCGCGGCCCTTTTCCGCTACTTTTTTTGAAATCACCCGCGTGATATTATCCTCGGGAATTCCCTTGGCGGTTTTACACAAACGCCTGAGAGCGGCCATCCTTTGATTGAGATGGCTGTCGATCTGCATGCCCTGATCAGAGAAATAGCGCACTTCAGGAGACCGTTCAAACGCATGCCACGCCCCGCTCTCCTTTTGCACCTGCATCCTTTTCTTATCCAGAGGCTCCAGTAACTTGAGACAGGAATCGATATCAGTAACGGAACCTGAAACTTTTTCCGGTTTATTTTCCGTCAGCCGCTTGGCCAGTGCTTCATCGACCGGGATTTCAGGACGCGCCATCTCTTCTTTGCTAAAGAAATCTTCCTTGGTTTTCTTGACCGCTTCCTCCCGCACCCAGGTGTGTTCTCTGGGGGGCAATTTCACAGCCGCCTCTTCGGCAACCTCCTCGCCGCAGGCAGGCAAAAACCCTATTAATAAGACAAACAACGCTCCTCTAAAAAACCAATGGCTTGACATAACGACCTTTCCGGAAAATTAAAAATGATGGGTATCCCTTTATTTATACAGGATTTTTAAGAAGTTTTCAGATTTTAACCCTGTCCAAATCAGGGAATTTGCCGGTTAAAATAGACGGAGACAGAAAAAAACCCGAAAAAAAACCAGGCCTTTATTAGCCTGGCGGGTCTGAGAGAATTTTGAGTCCACCTTTCCAGAGCTTATTTCAGAACATCCTTTTTTGTAGTCAGGAACATAATCAAGTTTCCCAACAGCCATGCAACGACTACGATACCCATCCAATCCAAAATTCCAGGGAAATACATGATCACCCCTCCTTTCCGGAGTTAATGGATAAAAGCCTATCTTCCTTCCTCAGACCTGTATCCAGATTAATATACCTCTTCCATTAAAAATATGTGCCCTGGACCGGCTGGAAGCAAGTTATAAATGGCTGGAGAGGGGGTTTACAAACGCGGATATTTCAGTTCACTTCCTAATGCGACAGGGAGACTTTAAAGGTCCTTACGCCATTAAATCCGGCCAGCCCTTTAGTAATTTCCGGCAAATGACGATAACGTTTTAAAATTACTGGGATTTTTGGAGTCTATGAACGCAAAAAACCTCACCTTCATTTTAATTTTCATGATTTTGGCCGGCGGCTGCGAGGTCAAAATGGCGCCGTCGGAACTCTGGTCCCAGTGGTTTGGCTCCCAAACCGACTCCTCTTACTACAAGAAAAAAGCCGAAAAACTGGTGGAGGCGCTGTCCGAGGATTCGTTTGAATACGAGATCAACCGGGTCGCGGTGATCGATCCGGTCAACGATGAAGGCAGATCCCCCATTCTTGGGGAATACATTTCCACACGGGTGATCGAAGCCCTGGCCCGCGATCGGGTGTTTCGCGTCACCCAAAAAGGCGAAGTCAACGACGTTCTCGGTCAGCTCAACCTGCCGCCGGCGTTTGCCTACACCCGTCCGGAACTCACGAGTCTTGGCAACGCGCTTAACGCGCAAGCCATCCTGACCGGTAAGCTCACCGACCTTGGCACCAACCTGGATGTTCACCTCACCCTGATCGACGTCGCCAGCGGCGAAGTCATCGCCTCCGCCACCGAATACCTGACCCGCACGAAATTCGCCGTGGAGCTGATGCGGCACTACTGAGAATTTTCTTCGAAGCCTTTCCGCATTGCATTGCGGTAGCGCGACAGCGCCATCAGAGGAAAGAAATCCTGATACATATGATATTTGATGAAGAAATGCTGAGGGAACCCGGTGCCGGTGAACTCATCCTCCCACCAGGTGCCTTTTTCATTCTGCCGTTGCAGTAAAAATTCGACGCCTTTTTTCGCTGCAGGATGGCTCGCCGCACCTGCCGCAAGCAGGCCCAGAAGCGCCCAGGCCGTTTGCGATGCCGTGCTCGTGCCCTGCCCGCGCAGTTCCGGCTTCGCGTAACTCTCGCAGGTTTCCCCCCAGCCGCCGTCCGGGTTTTGGTGTTCCCCAAGCCAGGTGACCGCCTTCTGCATCGCAGGCAGGCCCATGTCCTCACCCATCGAATTAAGCCCGTTTAAGACCAGAAAGGTGCCGTAAATATAATTCACGCCCCAGCGGCCCCACCAGCAGCCATCTGGCTCCTGCAAGGATTTCACGAACTCCAGCGCCCGTTTCACTCGCGGGTGTTCCCGCTTAAACCCCAACCTGCCAAGGCACCACAGAATACGTCCGGTCACATCCGCCGTCGGCGGATCGAGCAGAGCCTTGTGGTCGGCAAAAGGAACTTCGTTTAAAACTTCCTTGTCGTTGTCGATATCGAACGCGCCCCAGCCGCCGTTTTTACTCTGCATCGTCAACAGCCAGGCGGTGGCCCGCTCGCATTCTTTTAGTTTCCAGCGGTGATCGGGGACGGCGATGCGGTGCAGGGCGATCAGGATTTCCGCCGTGTCGTCGTTGTCGGGATACAGTTCGTTAAAAAACTCGAACGCCCAGCCGCCCGGTTCGGCTTCCGGGTTTTTCACCTGCCAGTCGCCGCGTTTGACCACCTGCTTTTTCACCATCCACTCCGCCGCTTTGATAAGCGCCGGGTGATCCTCGGGCAATCCCGAGTCGAGAAGCGCGTTGCAGGAGATCGACGTGTCCCATAAGGGAGAGACGCAGGCTTGAAAGGTGATGTGATCGCCACGGTCGATGAGAAACCTGTCCACCGCCTCCATGCCCTTGACGATGGCGGGGTGATCGTGCGAGTAGCCGAGAAGATGGAGGGCTAGAAGCGAGTTCAACATGGCCGGCTGAATGCCACCAAAATCGCCTTCATCCTCCTGATGCTCAAGAATCCACTGTTCGGCTTTTTTGAGCGCCATCTTGCGCCAGGGTTTCCAAGGCGATTGACCGATGAACTTGACGAAGCGGTCGTTATAAATAAAAAAGTTCCGCCACGAGGAAAACAAATGTCCATCGGGATGAAAATCGAGATCGCGATCGTTTTCAGTGAACAACTCCTGAATGCCCTGTTCCGGTTCCAGCGCATGCACCGGTTGATGCGCACACACAACCGACAGGGGCACCACGGTGCCGCGGGACCAGCTCGATATTTCGTAAATATTGATCGGCAGCCAGTTGGGAAAGAGAACAAATTCCACTGGCACCGCCGGCGGCACCTCCCAGGAGATCTGCCCGAACATCGCCAGAAAAATTTTGGTGAACACGCGGGTTTTTTTGATGCCGCCATTGGCGAAAACCGCTTCACGGGCTTTGACCAGCGCCGGGTGATCGGCGGAGTAGCCCGCCATCTTGAGGGCCAGGTAACATTCCACCGTCGAATTGATGTCGCAGGGACCGCCGTAATAAAGCGTCCAGCTGCCGTCCGTCCGTTGTTTTTTGAGCAGGTCCTTGGCGAACTTTTCCTGTTTGACCGGGTCCAGCCTGCCGGTGATGTGCATGAAGAAAATAAGCTCTGCGGTGATGGTGGAGTTCGATTCCAACTCCTCCACCCAATAGCCTTCCGGATATTGCCGGGAAAGCAGATAGTCGCGCGATCGCTCGATCCCCCGGTCCAGATCGAGATCTTCGGCAGGGATCGGCTCAATGGGAATTTTGCTATTCAACTCAATGGCTTGCGACTGTGTGGTGTCGTTCATGATTTTCCGTAAAAATTCGTTATGGCAGGTCGGATAAAATAGCGCATTTCAGCCAAAAAATAAAGCGACCTGACATTATAACTGCTCACGAAGCAGCAATTGAGCAAAATACCGGTCTTAATCGCACAATTTTATTGACAGGGGAGTAAGAGTTTCCTAATATCAGTGGTTTATTATCCGACCCAAAAAGCAACCGAAAGACCCAAAAAACATGAGAACCTATTCCGCCAAACCGGGTGAAGTCGTTAAAAAATGGGTGGTTATCGATGCTGAGGACAAGCCTTTGGGGCGTGTGGCCAGCAAAGCCGCCGCCATTATCCGGGGGAAAACCAAACCCATTTACACCCCGCATGTGGACACAGGCGACAACGTTATCATCATCAACGCCGCTAAAGTCAAGCTGACCGGCAAAAAATGGGACGACAAGATTTATTATTCCCATACTGGGTATCCAGGCGGCATTCGATCCGCCACCGCCAAGCAAATCCGGGAGCGGCAGCCCTCGAAACTGCTCAGCAATGCCATTACGGGAATGCTGCCCAAAAACAGATTGGGACGCGCTCTCAAAGCCAATTTTCGTATATACGATACCGATCAACACCCACATGTGGGGCAAAAACCGGAAACGGTTTCCGTTTGACGGGCTATTAATTCTAAAACATAGTAAACCGATAGAAAAATTCAGGAGCTGATTTATGGCAGGTGCCGACGAAGTATTTTACGCAACCGGAAAACGCAAGGAATCCATCGCCAAAGTATGGCTGGTGCCGGGAGAGGGGAATTTCTCCATCAACGACCGGGACTTAAAAGACTACTTTCGGCGCGACAGCCTGGAAACCAACGTGCGGCGGCCCCTGGAACTGACGGACACTTTGAAAACCTACGATGTCCGTGCGTCGGTCAATGGCGGCGGTCTTTCCGGTCAATCCGGCGCTCTCAGGCTGGGCATCGCCCGCGCCCTGCTCGGCACCGATCCCAACCTGCGCAAGACTCTGAAAAAAGCCGGATTCCTGACCCGGGATTCGCGCATGGTGGAACGCAAGAAATACGGCCAGCCTGGCGCCCGTAAAAAATTCCAGTTCTCCAAGCGTTAATCCGGCAAACTGGTTCCACCCGGAGCATCCTCCGGTGAATTCCCGGTTCTCGGAAGAATCGCGGAAACTCTCTCCTCATTTATTTTTTCTCCATAAGGCTATGGTCAACGTTGGCATTGCAGGCGCAAGCGGATACACAGGGCTGGAACTGATCCGCCTGCTGGTAAAACATCCCGAAGTCCGGGTCAGCGCTCTCACCTCTGAAACCTATCAGGGACAGCGGGTTGCCGATGTGTTTCCCGCATTGGCCGGTCATATCGATCTCGATTTTGTCCGCCTCGATTCGAGCCTAACCAAGGACTGCGACATCGTGTTTCTCGCCCTGCCGCACACGACGGCGATGAACCATGTGCCGGGTTTTCTTAAAGACAACTGCCGGGTCGTCGATCTCAGCGCCGACTTCCGCCTGAAATCGGCAGAGGTGTTTGAAACCTGGTATTCCGTCGCACACAGCCAACAGGACATTTTGGGCCAGGCGGTTTACGGCCTGCCGGAATTGCACCGCGAACAGATCACTGCGGCCAAACTGGTCGCCAATCCGGGCTGCTACCCCACCGGCGTGATTCTCGCGCTGGCGCCGCTCATGACCACAGACTGGGTGGATCTCGGTTCGATCGTCGCCGACTGCAAATCGGGAGTGTCCGGCGCCGGCAGAAAACCCGCACTCAACACTCAGTTCGCCGAGTGTAACGAAGTGGTTTCGGCTTATGGTTTGGGGACACATCGGCACACACCGGAAATCGAGCAGGAAATTTCCACTCTGGCCGGTCGGGAGCTTCGCGTCACGTTTTCACCGCACCTGATGCCGATGACGCGCGGACTGTTGAGCACGATCTACCTAAATCTGGTGCGCGACCTTACGCTTGACGAACTGGACAAATATTACCGCGAGATTTATAAAAACGAACCGTTCGTCCGCATCTTAAATCCCGGCGTCTTTGCCAACACGCATTTTGTCGTGCATTCCAATTATTGCGATATTGGCTTGCAGATCGACGCCCGGAACCGGCGCATCATTCTCACCAGCGCCATTGACAATCTCGTCAAGGGCGCGGCGGGGCAAGCGGTGCAGAACATGAACCTGATGCTTGGAATCGACGAAACCACCGGGCTGGATTCCCCAGGAATTTTTCCATAAAAATTTACAAGTCACTTAAACCATGACGATGAAGTTATTAAAAGGCGCGCTTCCCCCTGTGCCGGGGTTTAAGGCTGTGGGAATTTCCTGCGGCATCAAAAAAGACGGCCAGAAAGACCTCGCCCTCATCGTAAGCGATACGCCTGCCACAGCCGCCGGCGTGTTCACCACCAACCGTGTGCAATCCCCAAGCGTCACCTGGAGCAGAAACGCCTTAAAATCCGCCACGATTCGCGCTGTATTGATCAACAGCGGCAACGCCAACGCCTGCGTCGGCCCGCAGGGAATGAAAGACTGTAAAGCCATTGCCGAGGGCGTGGCCAAACAACTCGGCACACCGCCCAGGCAGATTCTGCTTGCCTCCACCGGCATCATCGGCGTTCCCCTGCCGGCTGAAAAAATCACCGCCGCTCTGCCGGACCTGACGGGTAAGCTTTCTCTTAAAGGATGGAAGGATGCCGCCGATGCGATCCTGACCACCGATCTCGTGCCCAAGACCGCCGCCATTCGCTTTTCACTGGGAGGAAAGAAGATCGTCATGGTCGGCATGGCCAAAGGCTCCGGCATGATTCATCCCAACATGGCCACCATGCTGGCGTTCGTTCACACCAATGCCGCTATCGATAAAGCGACCTTGCGCCAGGCGCTGCTCGAAGCCAACGACGCGTCTTTTAACCGCATCACCGTCGATGGCGACACCAGCACCAACGATTCGTTCCTCGTCATGGCCAACGGACAAGCCGGCAATAAGCCGATCCGCAAAGGATCGAAAGATTACGCCCAGTTTGTGGAGGCTTTGACGAAAGTGAGCAAAGACCTGGCGTTTAAGATCGTCCTCGATGGCGAGGGCGCCACCAAGTTCATCACCGTTCGTATCACCGGAGCCAAAACCCGGAAACAGGCGCATCAAGTGGCCACCTCCGTCGCCACTTCTTCGTTGGTCAAAACCGGAATTTTCGGCGAAGACCCCAACTGGGGCCGCATTCTTTGCGCTGTCGGCTATGCTGGAGTTCCCATTCAGCCAGACCGCATTGTGATAGCCCTAAACGGAGCCACTTTGTTCAAAAACGGGATGCCCACCCGCAGTGCCTCGATGGAATCCCTGCGCAAGAAAATGCAGAAAAAAACGATTCTGATCGCCATCGACCTCAACAGCGGCAAGGAAACCACGGAAGTCTACACCTGTGACTTTTCCTACGATTATGTCCGCATCAACGCCGAATACACCACCTGAAAAGGCCTGCAAAACCGGCCTTCGGCCCACACAACATAATGAGTTACGGAAGAAATCCCCCTGGCTCTTAACGGGCGATGCAGGATCGGCAAAAAGGTTTGCGCCATCGCCATAAGGGTCTGCCCGGCGTGAGCAAACCCGCCCCCTGCGGAGGGGCGTATTTGCCATGACAAATTTTAGCCGATGGTTTAAACTTTCAGGATGGATTGACAATTGCAACAAATCATAGATGCCTTTTTGCCAACAAAAAGAGATTAAGACCACCCTGTGCCTATCTTAACCATAAAAAACTGTCTCGACCCCGTTCTGCGGAAAAAAAGCCAGCTCATTGAAAATATTGACGATGAGCTGGTCCAGCTGTCCCAGGACATGATGGAAACGACGCTGGAAGCCCGTGGAGCCGGCCTTGCAGCCAACCAGGTGGGTTTGCCCTACAGCCTGTTCGTCGTCGATCTGGGGCTTGAAAAAGGCACACATGAACTGGTGACCCTGGTCAATCCCGTCATCACCGCGATGGAAGGCGAAGAAATCGCCGAAGAGGGGTGCCTCAGCATTCCCGAAGTGTATGCCCAAGTCAAACGCGCCAAACAGATCGAAATCAAGGGCATCGATCTTGACGGCAACGAAGTGCGCTACGAGGCGGAAGGCTATCTGGCCCGCGCCTTTCAGCACGAAATGGACCATCTCGAGGGGTCTTTGTTCTGGGACAATCTCGGAAAAATCAAACGCGATCTGCTGAAGCGAAAATTCAAGAAAAAATTGAAAGAAAAAGAAGAATGAAGATCGTCTTCATGGGAACGCCGGACTTCGCCGTCCCCACTCTCAAAACGCTTGTTGCGTCCGGGCACGAGGTCGCGTGTGTCGTCACTCAACCCGACCGGCCCAAAGGACGCGGGCGCGGGCTTGCCATGTCGCCTGTAAAACAACTCGCCAAAGAGTCGGGACTCGACATTCTGCAACCGGAGAAAGCCAGCGACCCGGAATTTGTGAATGCCCTCGGCCAGTTGCAGCCGGATCTGATCGTCGTCGTCGCTTACGGACAAATCCTCAAAAAAAGCATTCTGGAAATGCCGAAATTTTTCTGTCTCAATCTGCATTCTTCTTTGCTTCCCAAATACCGCGGAGCCGCGCCCATCAACTGGGCCATCATCAACGGCGAAAAAGAAACCGGCGTCACTGCCATGAAAATGGACGAGGGCATGGATACAGGCGATATTCTGTTGACCCAAAAAATTCCCATTCTGGAATCCGACAATGCCAGGACCCTGCACGATAAACTGTCACAGGAAGGCGCTTTACTCGTCATACAAACCATCGAACAACTGGAAAAGGGGGCATTGACTCCCATTGTCCAGGACGCAAATCAAGTCACCTATGCGCCCAAATTGAAAAAAGAAGACGGGTTGATTCACTGGGAAGGAGACGCCACAAATTTAAGAAACCGGGTACGGGGGCTGGAACCCTGGCCGGGAGCCTACACGTTTTATCAATCCAAACGGCTGCGTCTTTGTGAGGTGGAAGCCGCTAAAGGCGAACCCGAAGACCATCCCGGAGAAGTCGCCCGGACGACAGACCATGGCATCGAAGTGGGAACCGGCAAGGGAAGGCTCGTCATCACCTCTTTACAACCGGAAGGTAAAAATAGGATGTCTGCTAAAAGTTTTCTCGCGGGACATAAAATTCAAAAAGGCAGCCTGTTCCATGCGAATCCGGCTTCCTGTTTATCCAACACACATTAGAGGATGCAATGCCAAGAACGTTAATCACCGGAGGCGCGGGATTTTTAGGATCGCATTTTTGCGATTACCTTTTGAACAAGGGGCACGAGGTCGTTTGTATGGACAACCTCATTACCGGTTCCCTGGAAAACATCGCCCACATCAAGAGCAACAAGTTTACTTTCGTCAAACACAATGTCGCCATGCACATTAAAGTGGACGGTCCTTTGGACTACGTTCTGCATTTTGCGTCTCCAGCAAGCCCCATCGATTATCTGGAGCATCCCATCCCGACGCTTAAAGTTGGGTCTCTCGGAACCCACAACGCGCTGGGTCTCGCGGAAGCCAAACGCGCGGCTTTTCTCATCGCGTCCACATCGGAAGTCTATGGCGATCCTTTGATTCACCCGCAGGAGGAAAGTTACTGGGGCAACGTCAACCCCGTAGGCCCCCGTGGTGTCTATGACGAGGCAAAACGGTTTGCGGAAGCCATCACCATGGCCTATCACCGGGAGCACGGACTCGACACCAAAATCGTGAGAATCTTCAACACCTATGGACCCAGAATGCGCATCCGCGACGGGCGCGCGATTCCCAATTTCCTGTATCAGGCCCTGGTCGGGGAAGACCTCACCGTTTACGGAGACGGCTCTCAGACCCGGAGTTTCTGTTATGTCGCCGATTTGATCGAAGGGATTTTTAGGTTGCTGATGTCGCCTCTGCACCAGCCGGTGAACATTGGCAACCCCAAGGAAATGACGATCAGGGAAATGGCTGAAAAGATTTTACAGGCCACCGGCAGCAAGAGTAAAATCGTCTACACGCCTTTGCCCGTCGACGACCCGAAGGTGAGACAGCCCAACATAGACTTTGCCAAAAAGCATTTGGACTGGGAGCCAAAAGTGGAACTGAGTGATGGATTGAAAACAACGATGGAGTATTTCAAGGCCAAGCTGAATTCATTCAAGCCCTGACAAGTTCTTTATGGCCGACCCCAATGACACTTCCATAAAAAATTGGCCGGAAGACGAACGTCCGCGTGAACGGTTGGTCAAGTATGGGGAAGACAAACTTTCGGATGCGCATCTTCTGGGAATCCTGATTGGCTCTGGGGACCGGAGCGCCAGGAAAAACGCCGTCGATCTCAGCCGTGATTTGTTAAAGTTGTTTCAAAATTTTCATCAGTTGGACCAGGCGTCGGTGACCGAACTGTGTCAGGTCAAGGGCATCGGGTTGGCCAAAGCGGCACAGATCAAGGCCGCCTTGGAAGTGGGGAAACGCATGTCTTCACAAATTTCCGGCAAAAAAGAAAGAATGCAGGGCAGCCAAAGTTTTGTCGAACACTATTCCCCGTTTTTGAAACATCTTAAAAAGGAAATCGTCAAAGTCGTTTTGTTGAACCCAAAGCTTTATGTCATCAAAGACCTGACGATTTCCGAAGGCAGTCTGAACGCCAGTATCGTGCACCCCCGGGAAGTCATGATTCCGGCGATTAAAGAATCCGCCGCATCGTTCGTGCTGATTCACAATCACCCAAGCGGGGACCCCACACCGAGTCAACAGGACATCGAAATCACCCATCGGCTGAACAAAACCGGGCAGATCATAGGCATTAAAATGGTGGACCACATCATCATCGGAGACGGCGATTTTTACAGTTTTTCCGATGAAGGTCTGCTATAAATTAGCATTCGATCCGGGAAAATTCCCGGCTTTAAATTTTTATCATCATGCAACGAATCAAAAATTTTCTAAACGCCAGCGCCGATCTCAAATACCAGGTGGCGGAGACGCTTTCTGAAAAGATCCTGGAAGCCTCCCGTTTGGTAAAAGAAAGTCTGGCCGCAGGCGGAAAAATCCTGCTCATGGTAAAGGGCGGCCGCGCCGCCGACGCCCAGCACATCGCGGCGGAAC
>JAJDBE010000201.1 GCA_029261515.1 Nitrospinaceae bacterium
CGTTGTCCAGAACAGGGGAGCTGTGGCGCCAGTGGCGGTGAACGTCTGAGTTCCGCCCACGGCGACGATCCCTGCCGCCGGGCTGACGCCAATGGTGTTGAGGGCCAGCACCGTGATGGTTGCGGTGCCAGTATCGCCGACGGCATCCTGCGCGGTAATGGTGGCGGTTCCTGCGGTGTTGGCCGCGGAAAACACGCCTGTCGCCGCATCAATGATGCCGATGGTGGTGGTGCTGATGGTCCAGGAGAACGGCGTCACCCCGCCGCGCGTAGTGAAGGTGAGTGTCCCTAAAATCGGCACCTGGCCACTGGAAGGCAGCACCTGAATACCGGACAAAGATGGTCCGAGCGGAGTTTCATCGTCGAGTTGATTGGTACACGCCATGACGGCCAACGCCATAAGCGCCATCAAGCCAAACCCTACCTGCAAAGAAACCCGGCGACGCAATCGGAATGATTTATTAAAAGCGGTCATTGGCGTTTGACTGTTTAAAAGGAAACGATCGGCACTGCCGTGGTGGCGCTGGCGTTTTCCACTGTCGCCACGATGGATGCCAACCCCGTCGTGGTGCTGGAAGTGAGCGTCGTCACCGCAGAACCCGCCGCCGTGGTCAGTGATGAACTGCCCAGAGTTCCCAGAGTGGTGGTCAAGGTGACTGCGGCGCCATCGACCGGCTGGGCGCTGCTGGTGAACACCTCCACGCGAATGGTGGCCTGGCTGGTGCCGTCGTTACGCAAACCGCCGCCGCCATAAAGAGCCGACACCCCAATGATTAAGCCGGAGGAACTGGGCCCCACCACGTTTTCCACGGGAGCTTCGCAGGCCGCGATCAGCGCCACAACGAAAAGAAAATTTAACAGTCTTGTCTTTTTTTTCACAATGCCTTCACCCTGTTAAAAGGGCCAAACATAAGTGAGAATACGGGTCATCCATCCCACCCGCTGTTCGTCCGCCACCACGCCTTCGCCTGTGTATGTGATCGAGGCGTTGGCGATGTAACGGGAAGAAATGGTATTGTCGAAGTTGACATCCACCGAACGCACGTTGCCGCGCAATACCATGATCTGCTCTTCATGGTTGATGGTCACCGAGCGTTTGCCTTCGATCGTCAGGTTTCCATTGGGGTGCACTTCGGTGATGATCGCCGTCACCGTGGCGGTCAATTGACCATTACGCGTCGTGGTTCCCGCCCCCTTGTTGGAGCGCGCCAAAGCCGCCTGAACCCTTGGGTCGAACTGGGAGCCGGAGCCGAGAAAGTTTTGCACTCCAAGATTACTCGGCAACCCCAGAAAACTTTCCCACGCCATACTCACTTCTGCGTCCTTGGACGTGTCGGTGGTCGCGGACTGAGTCGAGGTCGCCGTTTCTTCAATCGTCACCGTGACGATGTCGCCGACATTTCTCCCCTTGGCATCGACAAACAACAGGTTTCCCGGCGTATCCCCCGGCCAGATGGACCCATCGGCCACCTGCACAGGCGGCGGCTGGTAGATACGCTCAGGGATGACCGCCGCTTCCGGGTCGACCGCCCGGTGCGGTTTGGCGCAGGCGCCAAGCACAAATCCCACCAATAAAAACACCAGAACCCGTTGCATCCATTGCTTTGGCAAAATCACTTTAAAAACGCCTCTAAAAATTGTTTCGACTGACCGCTGCCCGCATGCCATGAGACCCGCAAAGAATCGCGCAGGAGCGCATCAAAATATCACCTTGATCGTTTGAGCATCGACCACATGACCAAACACCACTTTCTTGGTTTGCACATTCAACACCTGCACCAGGCCGCCTTTAAAGCCTTTTTGCCGAACAATGCCCGGTACGGTGATGCGCATCGAACCTTTTTCCGCCACCAGAATGACCTGGTCGCCCTTATCCACCAGCGGCGGCTTTCTCAGCGCATTCATCAGTATGACGCGGCCCGCGCCCAGATTGCGGACCACTTCAAAACCCACCACATCTTCCAGGCGCGTTACCGCCTGCCGGGGAACACGGCTCGACTGTATGGTTTCCATTTCCACATCGTCTTCACTCAAAATTTCGCCACGGTTAACAGCCCGCGTGGTTTTGATTCTTTGTAGCGACAACAAAATTCGCGCGTTCAAGCGCAGGCGCTTAAAAAATTTATTATCGACTTTCACTTGAGCGCTGAATGGAACACGGCCTGCCCGCACGGTGCTTGCCGGCAAACGAAAATCGAGTTCCAATCTGCCTGCAGGAAGATCCAGATCTTTACGGTCAAAATCAAGACTCACGTCTGTGGAATCGGGGTCCCAGGGAAGGCGTTCTGACAAAAACTGCATCGCCTGCGCTTCGATCTCTTCAGCCTTAAGAACCTGCCGCTGGCCCGCATCGGCAACACTCCCGCCACTAAAAAAGAAAACCAGCAGCCAGATACTGAAACCCCCTGCAAATGAAAAAATTCGATTGTTTCCAAACTGCATCATAAAAACCCGATTCGATTATCGTTTCATTTGATTGGCGATCTGCAGCATTTCGTCTGAGGTCTGCACGGTGCGCGAGTTGACTTCATAAGCGCGTTGTGCGGAAATCAGATTGACCAGCTCTTCGACCACACTCACATTGGAAAGTTCGACAAACCCCTGTTGCAGGGTGCCACGGTCATCGACGCCGGGGTTGCCAACTGCCGGAGAACCAGAAGCGTCGGTTTCCACGAACAGGTTGAACCCAATTGCGTTCAATCCCGCTTCGTTTTGAAACGTGGCCAACTGGATGGTGCCGACAACAGTGGGAACGGCGGCTCCCGGCTGGGTCACGGCGACACTGCCCTGGGGATCGATGGAGATGTTGATGGCATCCGGTGGAATGGTGAGAGCCGGCTCTAAAGGCAACCCGTCCGCGGTGACAATCTGCCCGGAGTTATCGAGCTTGAACGATCCGGCGCGGGTGTAGCCGGTGGTCCCGTCGGCCTGCGCCACCTGGAAAAACCCTCGCCCCTGAATGGCCATGTCGAGAGAATTCTGCGTTTGCGTGAAATCGCCTTGTAAAAAAATCTTCTGAATGGAAGACGTTTTCGTACCCAAGCCCAATTGGGCGCCTGTCGGCACCTGATTGCCGTTAGGCGACAGCGTTCCCACCAGACGCAGGTTCTGGTACAGAAGATCCTGAAACTCCGGACGACTGCGCTTGAACCCCACGGTATTGACGTTCGCCAGGTTGTTGGAAATTACGCTGACGTTCAGTTCCTGGGCATTCATGCCGGTCGCTGCGGTGTATAAGGAGCGGATCATCTATTCATTCCCTTTCTAATTTGCCTCATCGGCAAAATATTTTATTTAACCCAGCCGGCCAATCGCGTTCACCGCCTGGTCGTCGGCTTCATCGATGGACTGAATAATTTTCTGATACGCTTCAAACGCCCGCATGGTGGTGATCATCTCCGTCATCTCTTTCACCGGGTTCACGTTGGAGGATTCCAGAAGCCCTTGCCGGACATTAAGGTCTTTCGGAGTCTGCTCTTTGGCTCCGGGATCGCTCAAACGAAATAAACCGTTGCCCTCTTTCGTCAGGCTTGCCGGATCGTCAAACGCCACCAACTTGAGGTTGCCTACTGGCGTGTTCTGCAAGCCATTGCCGACGCTGATGGCCCCGGTGGCATCGATGTTGATTTGCCCGCCTTCGCCATCGACCTGAATGGGCTTGCCATCTTGCCCGAGGACGTTATAGCCTTCCTGGGTTGCCAGATTGCCTTTGGGACTGAGTTTGAGGTTGCCGCCTCGGGTATAACGCTGTCCCTCAGGGGTTTCCACGACCAGATAGCCCTCGCCGTCCAAACCCAAATCCAGCGGATTGCCTGTCGGGCGCAGCGAACCTTGCGTCGGATCGGTGAAAAAATGATTGATGCCGACATAGGACACCGTGAGGTCCGCCGGGAACCCGGTATACTGGGGATCGACGGCATTCACCAGATTGGCGGTGGGGGTGAACGGCGGAATCATTTCCTGAAACGCCAGAGCATCCCGCTTAAACCCGGAAGTTCCCATGTTGGCCAGGTTGTTGGCGATGATGTCGAGCTTCTGTTCCTGCTTGAAAGCTCCCGATGCGGCAATGTAAATTCCTTCATGCATGCTAGCGTCCTAATTTTATTGTCCTTTTTAAGATTGAGCAAAAACTGTACCAAAAAATTGAGAACCTCCTCACATCAGGTCACCCCCGCGTGAAACGCGGGGCAGCGGGGTGCCGTCTGTTAAAGTCCCATTTTTCAATTTGAAAATTTTTCCTAAACTATTGATAGATATCGGCAGTTTCTTCCCACTGAAAACCTGGCGGGACGGGAAAGATATTTTTGCTAAAATAGGAATCGTTTTCGGGCATGATATAATTGTAGAAGACTCAATTACTTTTTAACCTTTACGCCCTTTGGGCGACGCCAATCGCTGAGGAAAAAATGGAAAATATCTCGATCGACCAACTGAATGAACGGCTAAACTCCTTAAATGACAAACACTTAATCCTGGATGTGCGCACTCCTGAAGAGTTCAATGAAGGGCATATCAAAGGCGCACGCAACGTTCCCCATGAAGAGGTGAGGGCAATCGTGGATGAACTGAAAGACTACGAAACGGTTTACGTGCACTGCAAAATGGGCGGGCGGGCAAAAATGGCTTCGCAAAACCTGACCGGCGCCGGTCTCGACAATATCGTTTGTGTGGGAGATGGCGGAATGCAAAAATGGCGGGAAATGGGCTGGCCGCTGGAAAAATAGAGCAAATTCTGCCGGGAACCCAGGTTTTCCTTCGAGTTTTCGCTTGAGAATTCAGGGATAACCGATATAATCCAGCGATTTTTTCACACGACTATGACAGCTCAAAGAACAGCAATTTATCCGGGGACATTTGACCCGGTGACCAATGGCCACATCGACCTCATGCAGCGGGCGGTGCAATTGTTTGACCGGCTCGTCGTCGCCGTGGCGTTGAACCCGAAAAAGAGTCCGTTGTTCCCGCAGGAACAGCGGGTCCAATTTATCGTGGACGCCACCGAGGGACTGGCAAACATTGAGGTGGTGCCTTTCAATTGTCTGTTGACCGAGTTTGCACAGTCGAAAAATGCCAAGGCCATCATCAAGGGGTTGCGAGCGGTTTCCGATTTTGAATTCGAACTGCAAATGGGCTTGATGAACCGGAACCTGGACGAAAAAATGGAAACCCTGTTCATGATTCCCAGCCAGGAATATTCTTTTCTGAGTTCCAATCTGGTCAAGGAAATTGCAGGACTCGGCGGCAATATTGCCAACCTGGTGCCGCCAGGCGTCAATCAGAGATTCAAAGAAATTAAATCCTAGACAATTGAGTAAATTCCCATGAAGTTTACCAAGCGCATTCAATCCGTCCAGCCTTCCATGACTCTGGAAATCTCCGCCCTGGCCAACGAACTCAAAGCCAAGGGAGAAGACGTTATCGGTTTTGGGGCAGGGGAACCGGATTTCGACACGCCTCGGCAGGTCAAAGAGGCCGGCATTGCCGCCATTGAGAATAACGACACGCACTACACGCCGGTTCCCGGCACCAATGCACTCAAAGACGCCATTCTGCACAAATTAAAAACCGATAACGATCTCAGCTATCAACGCGATCAAATCATCGCGTCCGCCGGCGCCAAACACTCGTTTTTCAACCTGGCGCAGGTGCTGTGGGAAGCCGGCGACGAAGTCCTCGTACCGGCTCCCTATTGGGTGTCGTATCCGGAAATCATCATCTACGGCGACGCCAAGCCCATCATTGTCGACACCACCGAAGCCGCGGAATTTAAGATCACCCCGGAGCAGATCGACGCCGCGGTCACGCCCAATACGCGGGCAATCATTCTTAACAGCCCAAGCAACCCTACAGGCTCCGCTTACACGAAAAGCGAACTGGAAAAAATTGCCGAGTGTGCTTTAAGACACAAACTTCTGATCGTTTCCGATGAAATCTACGAGAAAATCGTATTTGATGGGTTCGAGCAGGTGAGCATCGCTTCACTCAGCAAAGAGGTGCAGAAAAATTGCGTGGTCATCAACGGCGTGTCCAAATGTTACGCCATGACCGGCTGGCGCATCGGCTATCTGGCGGCGGAAAAAGAAATCGTCGCCCAGTTGAACAAGCTGCAAAGCCAAAGCACCTCCAACCCCACGTCCATCTCGCAGGCGGCGAGCATCGCGGCTTTGACCGGACCGCAGGACGAAGTGGCACGCATGACGGAAGAATTTCGCAAAAGGCGCGATCTGGTGATGCAGTTGCTGGCCAAAATTCCAGGAGTCACCTGCTATCGCCCGGCGGGGTCGTTCTACGCGTTCCCGGATTTGTCCGCGTATTACGGTAAAAAATACCAGGATCAGTCCATTTCCGGGTCGATTGCGCTGGCGAAATTTCTCCTTCAGGAAGCCAAGGTTGCCCTTGTTCCGGGAATTGCCTTCGGCGCCGACAACAATGCAAGGCTTTCCTTTGCCACCTCGCAGGACAATATCACGAAAGGTTTGGAGAGAATCGCCTCGGCTTTGCGCCTGCTTCAGTGATTTCAGTACAGGCAACATCCGTTCAGGTAAACGGGTATAATGAATGTGCGAGGAATGATGAGTAGTGGGGTAGGTTTTTATCTTTTGCAGAATTTCCTGTTTAAATAAAAAGCCCCCAATCTTTAGGGGGAGGCAAACCAACCGGAGTTATAATCAGGTCGCAGGCGTTTCCACTTCCTCCTTCTGACCGTCCTTATAATCCTTGATCCTCTTTTCTATATTCGATCGACAGCGCTTGGCCTTGCAGTTTCCCGTGCCCACACCAATTTTCCGGCGCAACGCCTCGAAAGAAAGGCTTCCATCTCGAATCGCGCTCATGATGGTGCCAGCTTTGATGCTGCGGCAAATGCAGACCTTTTTAAAGCTGTCGATTAATTCTTTTTGCGAACTCAAAGCAATTGACCCCTATATTCTAACAGTATTCCATCTACCATCTTATACCATATAAGAGGGAAAACCCAGTGCAAACCCCAAAGCGTCTGCAACCGTGGCTGTTATCCACCCTCTGCGGAGGGATG
>JAJDBE010000202.1 GCA_029261515.1 Nitrospinaceae bacterium
GCCAGCAAGCGCGTCAAGTTTGTCCGCGCCTTTTTCGTGTGGAACACGGCCACCTGGGAAGACTCCATTATCTACGATACCGTGCGCAATGTCAGGCAGATCAAGGAACTGCTCAACGTGAATCAACACCCCGGACGCAAAACCAGCGATGAACTCAAATTCCTGCTTCAGGATGTGTTGATTATTTATTTCACCTTGCGCCCCGCATTAACTCCTGACTTCGCCGAACATGCGGAACCCATCATCAAGGACCTGCTGAACAATTTTCTTTCCGGCCTGCATGGTGAAGACGCTATTGAAGAACAATTTCACCGCGTCTACTCAAATGCATTGGTTTATGGTTACGAGGAAGCCCTCGAGACCCCTTACAAAAAACACGGACTGGACATTTACCGTGTCGAGGACTGGCCAATGGAAAAAATCAACTGGGTTCCGCCGGAGCTTCACAACACTCTGGGGCCTTATTTAAAAGATACATTTATTCGGTTCAAGAATAATTTGGGAAAAACAAAAAACTCAACTCTTCTTACCTGAACTGTTCACCTTTCTTAAAAAACTATCTGCGTTATAACCGAAATCCATTATCGGCCTCGATCCAGCTTGGAAAATTTAGAGCCTTCAAGAGTCAGGTTATACATCAACCCCTTCTGCCCCAAAACAAATCCCAGGATAGGCTCTTTAACGTTGGTTGTGTCCAGAGAGTCGCCCATTCCAAGAGTAACCAAAGCAACCGAGCCATCAACGCCTGCCTCCCAACCATCGCTTGTGCGAAAACCTTTTAGAGCATCGTCCGTCATAAATACCAGAATAACGGTTTTCACCTGAGCGCCAAGTTGAAACCCGATAGAAGCGGCGGCTGTACTATAATAATCCCCCGTCTTGCCGTTGATTCGAAGCGCTCCTTCCCCATATTCGCCGCCGATTCCAAACCCTGCCTTATAAACCTTTGGAAAGATAAGAACCCCTTTTGACTTTTTCAATAAATCTTTGCTTCCATGCACTTCCTTATGAAAACGCTCTAAAGCGACATCGACACTGACATCAATTTCTTTCGCGGTTGCCGCCTGGGAAGAACCTGCTGAAAAGAAACTGAGAGCAATCGCTGTTCCAGCAATTAAAAAAATAAATTTCAAACCCCAGAAACTTGATTGTTTATTTTGGGTTCTTACAGAATCCTGTTTTATTCTATTGAACATCAAAATTATCTCCTTCTGACTTAGAAGTTTATTAGAACGATGCGTTAGCTGCCAACTCAATATGCTCCGTTACAGATTGAACACCTTTCGTTTGCTTGATTATATCAAGCACCCGGTCTTTCTCAAACTGGCTCTTGGCTTTTCCGATCACATAAACCTGATTCTTTACCGATCTGGAAAAGTAATTCACTGAAGTAATGTTCTGACCGGCTATCAGTTGTGCCTTGATTTTGGTTTCGATCCAAAAATCGTTGACCGTCTGGCCTACTCCGCCTTCTTCCTTATCCTTATTTTTTTCCTGCTCTTGCTTTTGCTTGCGGCGAGCTTCTTTTTCTTCCTTGGAAACGATTTGAATATGGTCGTAAAATTTTTTGATTCTGTCATCCTGCTTCGCAAGCTTTACCACTTCCTTATGGACCGTGGGATCATCTAACGTTCCTGTCATCATGACCCGCTGCTCCCAGGCATCCGTGCTCACATCAAGCAGAAGGCCTTTATCTTTCTTCGATAAACGATCCAAAATTCCAGAATGAATCTTAAAATCGATTTTCTGATCCTCACCGCTTCGGTCCTGCCAAACTCTTGCAGCGGTTTCCTGATAAATAGTGGCACACCCAATAGAAAATAAGATTGCGAGACTAAAAAAAAGAGAAGTGATTCGCTTTGCCAGGCGGGTCCCCATATTGCGCTCCTATGATATGAAAGGATCAATGTTCTATTTTAACTAGCTGTATCTTGAATTCAAACCGTGGTCACGAGGAGGGAAACAAATTTTGCTTTACCAAAAGTTACCACAAAACAGGCATTGCCAATAATAGCATTTTTTTGGCCACTCTCATTCAAATCGTATGAGAACCCATCCTGCCAAACCCTTCTGTCCGTTCCGTTCCCGGTTCGAACCATTCCAAACAGCAACAGCCATTTGCGTCGATCCCTTAAATTGCGCGTCGCCGGAATCAGAGTTGCGAAGGTTTCGGCGATAGAGGACCCGCCAGCGATTATCCTGCCAAACTCCTTTTCCCTGCACATCCTGATGATCCTGAATCGTCAGGGTACTGAAACCTTCTGCATTCAAATCTTCAATCGGCGATGCCCGATCTGGAAGAAGACTGGAAGAGCCTTGCCCATCCCGGCCTCCGCCTCGTTTCTTTGGCTGAAGGTCTTTCTGCCACGCGGCCTTCCATTGCCAGATATTGACGGTCTGCTGTTCGTCACCCATCGTGATCGACGGCGCTTCCTCTTCGGGTGCCAGTGGAAACATGATGGCGGCCTGGTCGGTATAGCGTTCGGTGTGTTCATAATAATTATCGAGAGTGATATCTTCCCACTCCAGAAGAATTGCAATATCGGAATTGTTTTTCACAGCGCTTATGTGGACGGCTTTAATCGAAGGGTCGGGCCACTTGGGATTGGTGATCATCTGCGGTCCCAATTCAATGGTTATTTTCTTCGGGCCTTCGGCG
>JAJDBE010000203.1 GCA_029261515.1 Nitrospinaceae bacterium
GGGTAGGTCGATGATGAACCGCGTTCCCTTGGGGCTGTTGTCTTTCACCTGAATGGTGCCATTGTGATCGACGATAATCCGGTTGACAATGGCCAACCCTAAGCCGGTGCCGCGTTTTTTGGTGGTGAAATGGGGGAGAAACAGTTTGTCCTGATTCTCCGGGGGGATGCCGGTTCCGTTGTCTGAAAATTCAATGCGGACCAGTTTTTCCTCTGTATTCAAACGGGTGGTGATGTCGATTGTTCCATTTTCATCCAACGCGTCGAGGGCGTTCTCAAACAGATTGATGAACACCCGGCGCATCTGCTCCGGGTCGATTTTAAGGAGATGGATGTCCGGGGCCAGATTCTTGTGGATGGTCATCTTTTTTTGATGGTCGGAATACAGAATCGAAACATCGTCGATTATTTTGTGCAGGCGGGAAGGTCTTGGGTCTGGCGTTGGCATGCGGGAAAAACGCATGAATTCATTCAGCAGGTCTTTCATTCCTTCCACTTCCTGACAAATGATGGCGATGCTCTCCTCAAAGACCTCGGCAAATTCTTTTTTATTCTCGTAATACTTTTTCCGCAGCCGTTGGGTGTTGAGTTGAATCGGCGTCAGTGGATTTTTGATTTCATGGGCGATGCCCTGGGCCACTTCTTTCCAGGCGGCGATTTTTTGGGTTTTAATCATCTGCGTCAGGTTTTCAAATACGATGACGAGCCCCAGGTATTTTTCGCTGGGGTCTTTTAACACCTGGATGTTGACAAGCAATGTCAGGTTTTCCTCCTCGGTGCGGATTTCGATCTGTTCTTCCAAGGACTCGATGTGTTCTTCGTTCATGTGTTTGATCATTTTCCGTATGGGACCGTGGAAGGAAGAATCGAAAGCGTCTTTATAGCTGCTACCGAATACTTCCGTGGCGGTGATTCCCAGAATTTTCCCTGCCGCTTTGTTGATTGTGGTGACATGGCCTTTTTTATCGACGGAAACGACTCCCGCGCCGATATTTTCCAGAATCGTTTCAATGTAGAAACGCCGGCGCTCCAGTTCAATATTGGTGTTTTTCATATCCTCATGCGCGTGCTGAATGCTGAGGCGGCTTTCGTTCAACTCGTCGGTCATCTGATTGAACGATTCCACCAGAATACCGATTTCATCGCTGGCGCGTACCTCGATTTTAAAATTGAGATCGCCTTCGGCGATTCGACGCGTCCCTTCCGCTAATTCCTGAATTGGGACGGTGATTCCCTTGGCCATGTAGAATCCTAGCCAGATGGCGGAAAATAAAATCAGCAAAGTGATGAGAAGGAAGGTGATGTAATAGCTGGCGCTGACGGGCAGTTTTAAAAGTCGTTGCTGTTTGTAGTCCTCGTAGGAACTTTGAATGGCTTCAATCCGGCCCAGGGAGTTTTGTGGAATGGGTGTCAGTGTGACGATATAGCCCCAGACCGAAATTTTCTCATCCAGCGATTGCTTGAGGGGTTCCACCACCACCAGAAAGGTTCCCCGGTTCGTGGAGCGGAATTCGGACAAGCCTTCTCCGCCCACGCTTTTTTGCAATAGGTCTTTATAGCTGTCGCTGTTTTGTGAGGTGTTGTCATCATTGTAAACGGCGATCACCACCTGTTGCTGGCTGTCATAAACGATCAACCCATCCAGGTCATATGCATTTAATTTTTCCCTCACCACTCCTTGCAGTTGTTCCCGGTTTTTTTGCAAAAAGAGTTCATCCTCGGTTATGGAATTTTCGATTTTTTGCGCCCGGGAAACCGCTTCTTTTTCCAGGTAGGCATAATAATCGCGGGCGACATCCATCGACCGCTGCAGGGTTTGTTCTACTTGCAGGTTGAACCAGTTGCCGATACTGTAAGTAAAAAGTTTGCTGGCGGTCATGAAAAGCAACAAGGAAGGCACGAGGGCCAGGATCAAAAAAGCGATGATGAGCTTGGTCTGGAACTTGGACCCGATGATTTTGCTTTTGCGCTCGTTGTAAAGTTTGACCAGATTTCTCGTGATGAGAACGATCAGAACAAACAGGAGAATCAGGATGATGTTGAACACCGCCAAAACAGCGATGTTGTTGGCTATGGGAGCGGTTGTTTTTTGCTGTAGGATGAAATTTTCAAACCAGGTCAGGGTGACCAGGGAAAGGATAATGGCGGCGATGATGCGCCGGGTCCGTTTTTTTTTCCTGCGGATTTGATCTTCGGTCGGCGGGGTGTAACGTGATTTATTTGTTGAAGGAACGGATGACATGATTCAACCCCTGGGTTCCACCCTTTTTAGATTTTGCATTGAACGCTTCGGTGGAAGGCACCAGGTCCTGATCCAGCGTAAGGGGGGAGGTGTTGGCCCAAGAGGTTTCAAAATCATTAAAAGGAACAAAGAAAAAGAGGTAATTGAATGGGAACCAGAAACGGTCCATTTCCAGATCCGCCTTCACCCGGACATAATACTTTTCATTCGGGTCCAATTGGTAAATCGGCGCCAGCGGAATGTTATTCAGCGTCAGCATCAGCTTCTGATACTGGTTTTTCTTGCGGGTGATGATCTTCCGTTTGACGTTTTTTCCGACCTCGGTGAACCGATAGGCTTTCTTCAATGAATCGTACTGAACCGTATGGCTTATGGTGTTGGCACGAACCAAAGAATCCGCCCAGAGAGAAACTTCCTTTCTCAGCTCGACTTCAAACGATATGGTCATGGGAACGCCACTTTCAATGGCTTCCCGGATCTCTTTTGTTAAACCATCCTTGAGGATGGCGTCCATGATCACGTAGTTTCCCTTGGTGCCGACGCCGACATTGACGACGGAAGGCGACGCAGCCAAGGCCGTGGAAACCGGTGACCCGCTCCACAGAAAAATGACTGTGGCTATAATAAAGCCGCTTCTACAGAATCTACTTTTATAAAAACTCAACAGGTTCAATCAGCCTCTCCTCCGTACCAGGTTGAAACAAACCTCTAATCTCTTGATTCGATAGATGATAAAAATTAATGGCGTCTCCATGAAAGGGGTTTGAATGGACTCATATGCGGCCCCCTCCGGGCAGGATAGAAAACTATCGCTTTTTCAAAGATACCGCATTTCATGGATATTGTAAAGCCAATAAAATATGGGGCTTGGCCCCGGTTTGGGGTCTGCCGGATTCGGGTGCGGGAGTCCGAACTAATTGAGTTTATTGGAGAAATAACCACCATTTTTTCAAGAAAAATATCCTTTTACCAAATTTATGTTTGGGAGGGCGATAGCCTGGAGCTTAATTTCGGGAAAAATGCTCTTCTTTTCAGGATTGGGGTTTGTCCCGCAGTGCCTTCAATTCGAAAAGGAAATCAAGGGCCTGGCGGGGCGTTAGATCGTCTGGACTCACTTCCTGCAGTTTGTCAAGCAGGGGAGAGATGGGTTCATCGCTGAAAATCCGTAATTGCTGAGGTCCGGACTCCGGGGAAATCTCTTCCGAGCGGGAAATCTTGGGGCGTCCGACTTCGTCGAATTCCTTCTTTTCGAGATTGTCCAGAACTTCCAGGGCGCGTTTCAGCACTTTTTCAGGCAATCCCGCCAGCCGGGCGACTTGAATGCCGTAACTTTTGTCGGCGCCGCCAGGGACGATTTTGCGCAAAAAGATGATCTCATCGTTCCATTCCCGCACCTGCACGTTGTAGTTTTTCACTCCGGGAAGCACCAGGGCCAGTTCGGTCAATTCATGGTAATGCGTGGCAAAGAGCGTTTTCGGCCCGGTTCCCCTGCCGCTTAAGCCGTGCAGGTATTCCACAAGCGACCAGGCGATGCTGATGCCGTCGAAAGTGCTGGTGCCCCTGCCGATTTCATCGAGGATGATGAGGCTCTTTTCCGTCGCGTTGTTGAGAATATTGGCGGTTTCGTTCATTTCTACCATGAAGGTGGATTGCCCCTTTAAAAGATGATCCTGTGCGCCGACGCGGGAGAAGATGCGGTCCACGAGGCTGACGCTTGCTGAATCCGCCGGGACAAAACTGCCGACCTGCGCCATGAAGGTGATCAGGGCCACTTGTCTCAGATAGGTGGATTTTCCCGCCATGTTGGGACCGGTGATGATCATGATCTGATTTTCGGTCGTGTCCAGCCGGGTGTCGTTGGCGATGAACTGGTTGGACGAACTGATACGCTCGATCAGCGGGTGCCGCCCATTTTTGAGATGCAAAGTGGCATCCTCCACAATGGCTGGGCGGCAATAATTATACTGGTGCGCGGTCTCTGCAAAGGAAAACAGGGCGTCGATCTCGCCGATGATCCGGGCCATGTGCTGAATTCTCGGACCCTCCGCCGCGATTTCCTCGCGGACCTTTTGAAAGATCTGTAGTTCCAGTGCGGCGATTTTTTCTTCGGCGCTGGTGATCTCGATTTCGTATTCTTTCAGTTCCGGGGAGATGTAGCGCTCAGCGTTCACCAGGGATTGTTTGCGGATGTATTCCCTGGGGACGCGGTCGGCGTGCTTTTTGGTGACTTCCAGATAGTACCCGTAAATTTTATTGAACCCGACTTTGAGGACGGGAATTCCGGTGCGTTCCTTCTCTTTGGTTTCATGGGCGGCGATCCAGCTTTTGCCATCGCGGCTGATCGATTTCAGGCGATCCAGTTCCGCATCACAACCGGGTTTGATGAGATTGCCGTCTTTCAGGTTGAGTGGCGGCTCGTCGACAATTTTGGTATCGATCAACTGATGAATCGTTTCGAGATTGTCCCAGGCCTCTGTGTAACCGGACAAGGGAGTCGAACGGAACTGGTTGAGAAGGGAAAGCAGTTCCGGAAAGGTTGCGATCGAATTTTTGAGCGCCGTCAGGTCGCGGGGATTTGAGATGCAAAGGGAAATCCGGCCCACCAGCCGTTCCAGATCGTGCACGTATTTCAGCTTGCCGCGAATCTCATTCCTTAAAAGCAGGTTTTTTTTGAACGCGGCCACCAACTCCAATCGTTCCTCGACCGCTTCCCGGTTGACCAGCGGTTGTAAAATCCATTCCTTGATTTTTCTCGCGCCGAGCGGCGTTTGCGACACGTCCAGTAAATCGAGCAGGGAATTTTTGCGTCCGCCTTCACTCGACTGCACCAGTTCGAGGCTTTTGATGGTGGTCTGATCGAGAAGCATGTGCTGGTGAATATGGAACGTGGACAGGGAGGTGATGTGCCGAAGGGCGGTTTTCTGGGTCTCCTGTAGATAACTGATGAGCGCTCCGGCGGCGGAGATGGCGTATTTCATGCCTTCACAGCCGAAGCCTTCCAGAGAGCCGGTTTTGAAATGCTCCAGCAAGGTTCGATAGGCTTCTCCATATGAGAATTTCCAGTCCTCTGAAGTATGAACGCAAGGGTCGCTGTTATTCGTCCACTGCACGGCACAGGGGATTTTGCTTTCTGAAGATTCAGGCAGTAAAACCTCTTTGGGTTCCATTTTTTCCAGTTCGTCGGTGAGCAGGGAGGCGGCATTGTCCCCCTTGATCTCGGTCACTTTGAAAAGTCCTGTGGAGATATCAAGCGCCGCAAGACCCAGCCCGTCTTTGCCGGTAAAGAGGGACACGAGAAAATGATTGTTCTTGGGGTCAAGAAGCGTGTCATCAAGCACGGTTCCGGGAGTCACCACCCGCACCACTTCGCGTTTGACGATGCCCTTGGCAAAACGCGGGTCTTCGGTCTGCTCGCAGATGGCGACTTTTTTTCCGGCTTTGATCAGTTTGGAGATATAGGCGTTGGCGGAGTGGTGAGGAATCCCGCACATGGGAATGGAATTGGCTTTGTTCTTACTGCGGGAAGTGAGGGCGATTTCCAGAATGCCGGAGGCGGTCTTGGCGTCTTCGTTGAACATTTCGTAAAAATCGCCCATGCGGAAAAACAGAATGGAATCCGGGCAATCGCGTTTGATGCTTTGGTATTGCCGCATCATGGGGGTTTCTTCTTCCAAAGGTCCCTTGATTTTGGTTCCTGCATTCATGGAGGAAAACTTATTGAGAGATTTTCTGAAAATGCGGCAACAGTTTTTCGTAGGTGGCGCGCAGGTGTTCCGGGTGGACCTTGACATCCGCCAGCACGGGCATGTAGTTGGTGTCGCCGATCCAGCGCGGGACAATGTGCACGTGAATGTGTTCCTCGAATCCCGCACCTCCGGCTTTGCCCATATTGAAGCCGACGTTGAAGCCTTCAGGAGATTTGGCAGTCCGGAGAATCTCGACGCATTTGCGGGTCAGCTGGTCGATTTCCAGGGATTCTTCTTCGCTCAGTTTGGTGATGCAGGACAGATGGCGGTAAGGCGAGATCATCAAATGCCCCGTGTTGTAGGGGAAGACGTTCATGATGATAAAGCTCAAGGGACCTTTGTAGAGGATAAAATTTTTCTCGTCCGCGCCGGCCTTGGGAAGGGTGCAGAAAATGCACTCGCCGCTTTTTTCTTCCTCGATGTATTCCATGCGCCAGGGGGCCCAGATTTGTTTCATTTATTTTCCCTCAGGCAAATAGGTTGTTGCTGGTTAATAGCCGCAGTCGGCGGACGGTTCTCTGCCGGGAAAGATCGACTGGAACAGATCCCGGGTTTTCTGTTTCATGATGCGTTCTTCTTTCGCAGATCGTTCGTGATCGTAGCCGAGAAGATGCAGGATTCCGTGGATGAGCAACAGAACCAGCTCTTCTTCCAGAGACAGTTTATGTTCCACCGCCTGGCGGTGCGCTGTTTCAACAGAAATTACCACGTCTCCGAGCAGATGGGAATCGAATTCCTCCGCGTCCTCTTCATTTTGCGGAAAGGAGAGCACATCTGTCGGTGCATCGAGTCCGCGGTATTGCCGATTCAGCTCGCGGATTTTTTTATCGCTGACGAGCAGAATGCTGAGTTCACTGTCCTGGCAGTCGAGGGCGTGTAATAGGGATTGGCTGGTTTCTTTTAAGTTCTTGGAGGAAACTTTGAATTTTCTCTGGCTGTTGCGCAGCAGGATTTCCATGCGGAATATTACGTGACTGAGAAAGCGGATGAATTATTTTGCGTTGCCGTTTTTTTCGTAGGCGTTGATGATTTTTTTCACCAGCTCGTGGCGGACCACGTCTTTTTCGGTGAAATAGACAAATTGGATGCCCTCGATATTGGTGAGCAGTTTTTCTACATGAATCAGGCCGGAGTCCAGGTGGCTGGGAAGATCGACCTGGGTGACGTCTCCTGTCACGATGATTTTGGAGCGGAACCCAAGCCGCGTCAAAAACATTTTCATTTGTTCGCGGGTGGAATTCTGCGCTTCGTCCAGAATGATAAAGGCGTCGTTCAGGGTGCGCCCGCGCATGTAGGCGAGGGGGGCGATTTCGATGATGCCGTCCTGAATCATCTGCCAGACTTGGTCGGCTTCCATCATGTCGTTGAGCGCATCGTACAAGGGCAGAAGATAGGGGTGGATTTTCTCGGAGATATCGCCGGGCAGGAATCCCAGTTTTTCTCCCGCTTCCACGGCGGGCCGGACGAGGACGATTTTTTTGAACCGGCGCTTTAGCAGGCCTTCGACCCCGAGGGCCA
>JAJDBE010000204.1 GCA_029261515.1 Nitrospinaceae bacterium
CCATCTTGAAAAAATAATTGGTTTCGGTGATCTTGTCGACCTTGCGTCCGCATTCCGGGCAATTGCCGTTGATGAGGTCTTTTTCCGTCCAGAACCGCTCATCCGGCGTGCAGTACCAGCCTTCGTAACTGGCCTGGTAGATTTCACCGTTGTCATAAAGCTGTTGCAGTATTTCGTTGACGACGGCCTTGTGCCGCTCCTCGGTGGTGCGGATGAAATCGTCGTTGGAGATATTGAGGCGCACCCAGAGTTCCTTGAAGCGGGTGTTGAGTTTGTCGACATGTTCCTGAGCGTCGACCCCAAGGTCCTTGGCGGCCTGATGGACTTTCTGGCCGTGCTCGTCGGTTCCGGTCAGAAAGAAAACCTCGTATCCTTCCAGCTTTTTATAGCGGGAGATGACATCGGCGGCGATGGTGGTGTAGGCATGGCCGATGTGTGGCACGTCGTTGACGTAATAAATCGGGGTCGTTACAAAAAATTTTTTGCCGTTTTTTCGCATTGCGTCGGAGTTCTGCTACAGGATTGATTGGGAATTTAACGGGTTGTCTTGGCTGGAAGAAAGTCTTTCAGCTCATCTAAATGGTAGTCCATTGTCGATTCATCTTCAAGGGCGACCACCACCTTCTGCTCCAGGATTTCCACCTTGATGACCCGGCCTGGGCCATCGGGGGTCTCAAGGCGGGTGCCGTGCTTGGGAAGTTTCTTCACCAGTTCCCTGTAGGTTGCGTGTTCGTATTGCAGGCAGCACATCAGGCGGCCACAGACACCGGAAATCTTGGTGGGGTTGAGCGCCAAGCCCTGGTCTTTCGCCATGCGGATGGTGACCGGAGAAAATTCATCGAGAAAGGTGGAGCAACAGAGCGTGTCGCCGCACATTCCGTAGCCGCCGATGACGCGGGCCTCGTCTCTCACGCCCACCTGTTTCATTTCGATGCGGTGGCGCAGGTTGGACGCCAGTTCCTTAATCAACTGACGGAAATCGACGCGTCCTTCGGCGGTGAAGAAAAAGATCGTTTTATTGGCAGAGGGCAGGTGGACCACGCGGCTGAGGTTCATCGGCAGTTTTAGCATGCTGATTTTTTCATTGCAAAGGGTCTTGGCCCTGGCTTCATGGGCCAGCCGCCGTTCCTGAGCCTGCAGATCGTTGTCGTTGGCCACCCGCAGAACTTTAGGGATATTCTGCAAGGAGTCCTTGCGAAAATTGGCGACCTTATTGGAAGCCACCACGCCCAGTTCCTGACCCTGCCCGGATTCGACGATGACCGGCACCCCGACTTTCAGTTGCAGGACGCCGGGATCGAATGACTCCGATTTTGCATGGTCCCGCACCCGGATGCCAATGAGGAATCGGGGAGCCGAGGTTTCCGGCGGCGAAGTGGGTTCTTGGGGCAGAGTATTCATCGTCTTATTTTATTTAGAAAACGTTAAGCCGCTTTACAAAACTGGATCAGCATATGATCCAGCGAAAGCTGCAGATTTGCATTGCCTGCCAATGCGGATTTTGTTTGCAGGACCGAATCGAACATTCTGAGCAGGGCAGGAACGGATTTTTTCTCCGCCAGAGGCCGTATCCGGTCGAGAATGTCGCCGTTCTGAAACTCAGTGTTCCTGCTGCCGGTTTTTAATACCGTAATATCCCGGATCATGTTCAGCAATTCATCCAGTACCGATTGAATCTGCCCCGGTTGTTTTCCCCATTGTTTCGACCACTTGAAGCAGGCGTCCATGCGCTTAAAGGAAATTTTTGCCAGTAAATCCAGCAACTCCTCCCGGTAGACATTGGCCGACCCGATATCTTCCTCCAACGCCCGGCTGACCCGGCCCATCGACCGCAAGGCTCTTAATTCCAGTTCGCTGGCGGGGAAACTTTCCGTTTCTTCCGTCATTTTCTGTTGCAGGATTTGCTTGATCTCCGGCGGCGACAACGGGTGAAACTTGACACCCTGGCAACGGGACACGAGGGTCGGGAGTAATTGAAACGGATTCGAGGTGATTAAAATCAGCACCGTGGCCGATGGCGGCTCTTCCAGCGTTTTCAGCAACGTATTGGCCGCCTGCGGATTCATCGCCTCCGCGCCATCGATGATGGCCACTTTGGTTTTGCCTTCATAGGGCAGATACGCAAGTTTCTTCTGCAGGTCGCGGATCAATTCAATTTTGATTGCGGCTTCTCTGCCTGTGGGCGAGCTTTTGACAGGTTCCAGAAGAAAAAAATCGGGATGAATGCGTTGCTCGATTTTCCGGCAGGAGGCGCATGCGTCGCAACTGTCCTTCGGGCCGGAAGTCTCACAATTCAGGGCTTTGGCAAACTCAATGGCGGTGAGCTTTTTGCCTACGCTTTCCTGACCGTAAAACAGATAGGCGTGGGAGACACTGTTGTTTTGGAGTGCGTTTTGGAGGATCTTTTTGGGTTGCTCCTGACCCAAAACCCGTTTAAATGACATGTTTTTTTATTTCGATCCATCTCTTCCATTTCTCTTGAGAATGAGACAGCTGAGTTTTAAATGGTTATTATTGTATGAAAATCAAATGATTCTCTCTCGCAACGAAAATGCGGCAGACCCAATACCTCAATAGATAGAGTCAGTTAACCCATTCCGTTTGAAGAAGGACAATAAGCCACTGCATTCTAATACAGCGGGATAGCCCTGTAAATGAAAAACAACGGCCTTTGCAGGCCCTGGCGGTTCGGGGATTTGATAAAAGCGGTTATCTGGCCTTTATATAGGTAAAACCGCAGATTAATGCGTCCGAACGTGGGTTAATATTGAAAACCGATTCAGAATCTGGTATTAATCTCTCTCGTTTTTGTTAAAATTATAGAGAGCCTAATTTTAATGAGTTTGTTTCGATAACCTGACGAATTGGAATCCCATGGCGGTTAAAGAAAAAGCGAAAAGAACTGAAAAAAGAAAGCGTAAGCCAAAGATATTGGCGGTCATCAATGACGCCTGCACCGGTTGTGCGAGTTCTCCCATTTGTATCACCGAATGCCCGGTGGACAATTGCATGTACGAAGTGGAGAATCCGGATGCACCTGCATTCAACCGGGTTTTTGTCGATCCGCTTTTGTGCATCGGCTGTAAGAAATGCATCACTAAAGGTCCTATGGATACATTTTTAGAGGGATGCCCCTGGGATGCTATCGATATGATCCCTCTTGGGGAATATGAGGAGGAGCACGGAGCGCTTCCCTATTAAAGGTTGTGGCTCAGTCGACTTTCTCTTCAGGCACCTCTCCCATCTTTCCTCCCTTGCAGGTTCGTGGCCAGTGAGTATTTTTGAGGGAGGTTCTATCTCAAACCGGGTTGGAATTTATGCCCGTTCCGGCAGTAAGTGACCCGGACCAGCCGAGCAGTATTGATCCTGCTGATTTTTATTTAAAAAAACTGCATTTGGAGAAAAGTATTTTTGGACAAACCAAACAGCTTGTTGTAATATAAGCTCCCTTTTATCATTTGGTTGTTTTCCCCCGAAAAATTTAATGGTAAACAGCAACGGTTTCCGTCAGGGCATGGGAATTGCCTTTAAGTTAGGGCTGGAAATGGCAGTTGCTACAGCGTTGGGCGGATTCATAGGGTACGGGGCGGATCAAATTTTGGGAACAAAACCCTGGGGCCTTGTGGTTGGTATTGTTCTGGGCAGTGCCGGTGGGATGCTCAATGTGTACCGGGCCGCCATGCAAATGACCAAAGAATTGGAAGAGGAAGAAAAGAAAACAGATAACCCGCAGGATACGGACGAACAAAACTGACTTATGGATAGCCCTCTACACCATTTTGAACTCCATCCCATAATTCCCATCAGCGTGATGGGCGTCGACCTCTCGATCAATAAGGCGATTTTGGCCATGTGGATCGGATGCGCACTTGTTTTCGGTTTGTTCATGCTGGCAGGGAAGAAAGGCGGAAGTGTTGTTCCCAGTAAACTGCAAAGCATCTTTGAAATTGCCATGGAATTCATTCAAGGGATGGTGGAAGAGTTCATCGGCAAGGAAGAAGGGAAGAAATACTTTTCCTTTATAGCTTCCTTATTTATCTTTATTCTCACCTGCAACCTGATCGGGCTGATTCCGGGATCGTACACCATCACCAGTCAGTTGGCGGTCACCGGGGCGTTTGCCTTCGGTATCTTCATTCTTACCCTGGTGATCGGCTTTGCCAAGCATGGCATGCACTTTCTCTCCATTCTGGTGCCGCCGGGAGTTCCCAAAATCATGATTCCCTTGATGGTGCCGATTGAAATCATCAGCATGCTGGCGCGGCCTATTTCTTTGTCTGTGCGGTTGTTTGCCAATATGACGGCGGGCCACACGGTTCTGGCGGTTTTGTTTGGGTTGGCCATGTCGGCGTCGATTTGGATCGGGTGGATGCCGTTCGGGTTTACCGTCATCATTAACGGATTGGAAATCGCGATTGCTTTTATACAAGCTTATATCTTCACCACGTTGACCTGTGTTTACATTGGCGATGTCATCAAATTACATTAATTTTGCAAGAGAAGGAGATCGAGTATGGGTTCTGAAGCAGCAGCATTGATTGGCATGGGATTGTGCGCGGCGGGTTTTTTCGGCGCCGCTCTGGGAATCGCCTACATTTTTGCGAAGACGATTGAAACCGTAGGCCGGCAGCCGAATGCCGAGGCGCGGGTGGCCAAGTATTGCTGGATCGGTTTTGCGCTCGTCGAGGCGATCGCGCTTTACGCTCTGGTCATCGCATTCATCATAATGCCGTAGTTGAAAGTTGATTCCGGGGGGCGATGGGTTTGATGTTTCTTCCCGGCTTTGATAATTCTTAAAAAGTTAAGAGAAAACGATGCCACAGTTTGAGCAAGTAGAAGTTTTCAGCTCCTTGATTTTCTGGTCTCTGCTTTCTTTTGGGATTTTATTTTTCCTACTTAAAAGATACGCCTTCCCGCCGATTCTGGAAGCCCTGGAGTCGCGTGAAAAGAAGATCCGCGGGGATATTGACGGCGCTGAAAAATTGCGGGAAGAAGCGCGCGTACTAAAGGAAAACCTGGAGCAGGAGCTTAAAAGTGCTCACGACAAGGCCAAAACCATCGTGCAGATGGCCAACAGTGAGTCAAAGAAAATCCAGGAAAAAACGCTGGAGGAGACCCAGGCCAAGGTCCGGCAGATGCAAAACGATGTGGAGCGGGAAATGGAAACCTCCCGCAACAAGTTGCTGGGTGAAATCCGCAGCTACACTGCCGCCTTGACCATTGCGTCTACCGAGAAGTTTTTGAAAAAAGCGTTGGATGATAAGGAAAAGAAACGCCTGGCCGAGGAATCCATTGAAGAAGTCATCAAGGAAATGCAGCAACGGACGAATTGATCCGGCGCGCACCCGATTGCGAAATAGAATAAATATATGATTGATAATTTAATAGGCAAACGTTACGCCGAGGCGCTTTCCAATAGTGTAAAGGAAAATTCCCTCCTCAGTCCCATTTTGGAAAATCTCAAAGCGTTTCAAGCCGCGTTTGATGCTCAACCCCAGTTGGCCCGGTTTTTTTCGCATCCTTCCATTCCTATGGAAAAGAAAAACGCATTGGTGAAGGATCTGGCCGGACGCTTGAAAGTGGAGGCGGTGGTTTTGAACCTCTTGCTCCTGCTTTCGGAGCGACAAAAAATCCTGAACATAAAAAATATTGTCGAATACTTTGAGAAGAACGTCGACAGCAGATTAAACCAGGTGAGAGCTTCAGTGCAGTCGGCGAATCCTTTGACGTCCCAGAATATCGAAAGACTGCGAAACGCGTTGAGCGAGATATTGGGAAAAACAGTGTTGATTGATACCCACGTGGACGAATCCTTGATTGGCGGAATTCAACTGAGAGTCGGCGACCAGGTCGCCGATGCGACGATTCAAAACCGCCTGGCCCTATTGCAACAAAAATTAGTGAAGGAGGTAGCTTAAGTGAGTTTACGAGCCGATGAAATAAGTTCTCTGATCGAAAAACAGATCCAGGGGTTTGAAGGAGGTGTCGAGCTCAAAGAGACGGGCCGAGTGATTTCCGTGGG
>JAJDBE010000205.1 GCA_029261515.1 Nitrospinaceae bacterium
CGTATTCTTTAAAGGCGTCCAGTATCTTGCGGATGGTCTCGCGGTCGAAGAAGCGGCGGAACATTTGCTGGATGGACAGCCCGATCCAATAAACCGCGATGGACCCGACGAACAGTCCCGCCCCGGCGACCAGAGTCGTGGTCCACACGCCGTAGGTCTTCCCCGCGCCCAAAACGATCAGTTCCGCCGGGATGGGCGGTACGATCACCTGAACGATCATGATCGCGAACAGTCCAGCCAGACCCAGCACGGTTTCCAAAGGGCGCTCCTTGCACAGCGTTAAAAATTTTCAGACAGGACGTGCAGGATGAGGAAAAGGAGTTGAATATTCAACCTAATAAAAGCGGCAACCGCCAATGGACACAGATGAATGCGGAACCCTTCCATGTCAAAAATACCGGACCCGGCGCCTCGTCGCCTCTCTTACTGGCGGGACTGGGAGTTTTGGAAGGGGAAAAAAATTAGGTCGACCACTTGCATCGTCCTCAAATGAACAAATGTTCATTATTTACATTTGTGTGGCGCCCGGCTAAACTGAATTGAAAAGAGCTTCCCCCGCAAAATGGAGAAAAATTAATGCGACGTTTGTCCATAGAAGTCACCCCGGAGCAACATCAACGGCTGAAAGCGGTCGCCGCCCTCCAAGGCAAGAGCATCAAAGATTACGTGCTCGAACGCGCCTTGCCACAGCTTCCGGATATGGATTCCCTGTCCGAAGAAGAGGCGATCAATACGCTTGAGGAATACCTGAAACCGCGAATTGATTCCGCGAGAAAGGGCGAGTTTTCCGCCCGGTCGGTTGAAGATATTTTTGAGGACGTCCGGCAGAAACAAAAATAATGCGGCCCCATGAATTAACCGGAGACGCAGACGCCGACCTGGAAGGCATCGCCCGGTATACGATTGAGGAATGGGGCGAAACCCAGGCGGAAAGTTATTTGGGCAAAATCGGCCAGTGTTTCAAAAATATCGCAAACAATAAGGTCGCCTCCCGGACGTTCTCCGAAAAGTTCCCCGACGCGCGCGTCGTTCGATGCGAGCATCATTATGTTTTCTACCTGTGGCCGGAAGGCGGGAAACCGGTCGTCTTCGCCGTCCTGCATGAACGGATGGACATGCTGACCCGGCTCAAGGACCGGTTAGGGTAAAAATGGCGGCGAGGGAAGCCTGTCCAATTGTTTTGGAAAAAGTGGTTGCAATGTATCCTAAAAAGGCCGCTTAAAACCAACGCCCAAACCGGACCGGCGTCAGGCAAATACCATTACTGTACAATTTTAGTTTGGGTCTTTCTTGATCCACGGAATAGTAAATACTTGTTGCCAATCTCCTTGAATAGTAGGCGTAAAATCAACGATGTAATTATCGGTTATTTCTGTATTGTATTTTTTCATAAATTTTTCAATTATTTGAAAACCTTCAAAAAGTTCATCATATGTAGGTGGTTCTATGTCTTTGTTACCTATATGAGCCACAAAATTATTTCTCAACTCAAGTATTTTTTTACACGGATTCTCTTTGGTTAATACTTTAATGTCCTCTTCAATATCTGTTAATCCAGAGGGGTACAGGCTCCTATTTTTTTTGAGTTTTTCTAAAAACGTGACCAAACTTTTGGATTTTTTGCTGGTATCGCAAATCCGGCCAATGCTAATTACTAAATTTCCTACTCCAGACTTTTGCATCCACTCCAAGGCTGTTGGATCCATTGATTTAAGTTCTTGGTTTTTGTCAACAATAGAACCAATTTCTTTAAAGAGATTTAAATCGTGAAATATTTCAGTTACTTCGGTGTTTAGTTCTTTTAGCCAACTTTCCATAAAATAATTTCCTAAGACAATTTTGTTGTTTTATGATATTCAGCTTACGCTATTATTCCGATGAATTTATTTGATATTTTTTGGACTTTTTGCACAGTGATAGATTGCGGATGCCGCTTTGGCAGTCGGCCTATACAAAGATGCGTGAGCGACACCCCCTTGCCCGGCAGGGAAAAGCGGTGTATTATTAAATAATATATCTTGTCGCGAGGCCATCCATGCAAAGAAATACCAGCGTAATATTAGGCGATCATTTCTCAACCTTTGTTGACAGCAAGATCAAGCAGGGCCGCTTTGAATCTACCAGCGAAGCGATTCGCGCCGGGTTGCGCCTTCTGGAAGCGGAAGAAAGTAAACTGGACTTGTTGCGCGCCAAACTGGCGGAAGGTGAAGCGCAGATTGACCGCGGCGAAGGCGCCGACGGGGAAGGCTTCATGCAAACGCTGATCGATTGAAATGGGCAAATATGTTCTCTCGCCCAACGCTCAAGAAAGCCTGAAAGGGATCAAGGCCTGGTCCACTGAAAAATTTGGCGCTCGCCAAACCAACATTTACCTCGAAAATCTGCGCGCCCGGATGCGGCTTCTTGCCGATAATCCGAAACTGGGTAGAGCCAGAAACGAAATCAAGCGCGGGTATTTTAGCTACTTTGAGGGATCGCACACGATCTACTATAAAATCCTTGCAGACCGCATTGCAGTTATCGACGTCCTGCATCAATCGATGGAACCCATGCGACGTCTTCTGAAAGACGACCCAGAAACAAGCTAACTTGTACTAAGTTCCAAGTTGATTTGACAGATGGCGTGGAGGAACGAAAACTTTAAACCAGTTCGTGGAAGGAATTGATGGTGGGGACGTTGTGGCCGTTGCCGTTGTGTCGGCCTGCGCGGTCGATGAGGATGGGGTCGATTCCCTGCTTGCGGGCGCCTTCGACGTCCGTGGGGATTTCGTCGCCAATATGACAGGCGGCGCTTGCGGGGATACCGCTTTGGCTCAGCGCTTGCTGAAAAATTCGGGCATCCGGCTTGGCCGATCCTACTGCCGCCGACGCTAATATAAAATCGAAGTAATGGGCCAGCCCGACGTTTTCCAAAATGCTCGTCAGCCTGGAATCCCAGTTGGATACCACGCCTAAAATAACGCCGCGCTGTTTTAATTTTTCCAGCAGTCCGGAGTCCGTCACGTCGTCGAACACGCGCCAGTTCTCGGCGCTGCGAAAGGCTTCGTAGATGCGGGCGAAATAAGCGTCGAAGTCCGTTAGCTTGTAGGACTCGAACACCGCCCATACCAGATCCCGCCAGAATTTCTTTTCCGCCGCTTC
>JAJDBE010000206.1 GCA_029261515.1 Nitrospinaceae bacterium
TGGAGGGGCGGACCTAAACGGGGCGGACCTCAGCGAGGTGAATCTCAGGTTGGTGGATCTTAACGGGGCAAACTTCAGCAAGGTTCGTCTATTTGAAACCCAATTTTCTGACGTTGATTTATCGCAAGTGAAGGGATTGGAAACCTGCATTCACTGTGGACCAAGTTCTGTTGATATAAGAACCTTGATGAAATCTGGAAAATTGCCGGATGTGTTTCTTCGTGGATGCGGTTTCCCTGACCAGTTCATCGACAATCTTCCTGGCCTGATTGGGTCTCTTGAACCCATCCAGTTTTATTCCTGCTTCATCAGTCATTCGGTTAAGGACGAAGAGTTTGTCAAACAACTGTATTCGGACTTACAGGCAGAGGGTATTCGGTGTTGGTATGCACCGGAAACTCTGAAAATCGGGCAGGAAATCAGAGATGAAATCCATCAAGCCATTCGAATTCATGACAAGCTTTTATTGGTTTTATCTGAAAACTCTATTGATAGCGATTGGGTGAAGGAGGAGGTGGAAACGGCTCTGCAACAGGAATCCAATCGGAAAAAAAATAACCAAGATAGTCTTGTTCTATTTCCTATTCGCCTAGATGATGCGGTGATGGAATCTGAGGTTGCCTGGGCAGAGAAAGTCAGAACCCGTCATATTGGAGATTTCAAAAAATGGAAGGATCACGACTCGCGTAAAGAAGCTTTTAATCGCCTGCTGAAAGACTTGGGGAAAGAAGAGTAGGGCACTTACATCTTCAACAAATCCCGTGTCAGGGAGTCGATGTCGAATTTCTTTTCGACTTTGATGGAAATTTTATCTCCGGTGGCGAATCCGGCGCTCTGGAACTCGGTCAGCGGGAAGGTCATCTCGATGTGTTCTTCGGATTCCGGCAGCCAGATGGTCACTTCGCGGAATTGATCGGCCTTGTTGGGGGGTGTCGATATCTCTGTTATTTCTCCTTCTACCTGGATCATTTAGTGTCCTTTTTTTAATGTATTGCTTTATGTTGGCGTCAGGCCGAACAACTGAGCTGCATGTCCAGCAGTGAGTCGGGTGTGTCGGACGCGTAAAACTCCGCATCAATATTATACCGCTTAAACACCTCCGGTCGATCCTGAAATGGGTCCGCAAGTAACACCCGCAATCGTTCGATTTCGGAAAAGTCCGCTTCCTTGACCGCCTTGTCGATGGCCCTCTGCAGAAGATAATTGCGCAGAATGAATTTGGGGTTGGCCCGGTTCATCGTTTGCCGGCGTTCGTCGTCACTCAATCCCTCGCGTTCGATCAATCGCCCATATTGGCTCATCCAATCCTCGATGTCTTTCTGGTTGACGAACGGGTTGAGCAAGGGTTTGTAATCGCCGTCGGGAAATTGCGACAGGGTGCGGAAAAAGTTCGAGTAGTCTACTGGATTGTCGTGCAGGAGTTTAAAGAGATTGCCCATCAATTGCGAAAACTCCGCATCGAGAACCGCAAGACCCAGTTTTTTGGCCATCTTCTCCCGGTACAATTGATTGTACGTGGGTTGATACTGCTCCAGCTCTTCCTGCAAAACGGCAGGGGCCACCAGATGCGCCAGGGTTTCGCCGAACTTCCACAGGTTCCAGTGGCCGATCTCCGGTTGTTTGGCGAATGCGTAGCGCCCGCTGGCATCGGAATGATTGGGCGTGAAATGCGGGTTGAACTGGTCCATGAACCCGTAAGGGCCATAGTCGAACGTGGCGCCGGTGATGCACATATTGTCCGTATTCATCACGCCATGAATGAAGCCGACGGATTGCCAGCAGGCGATGAGGTGCGCGGTCTTTTGCAACACGCGGCGGAACAGGATGCGATGCTTGTCCGCTTCCTGCTCGATGTCGGCATGATGGTGATGGATGACGTAATCGGCAAGTTCGGTGATGCGTTTCGGCTGGTTAAGGTATAAATACGCTTCGAAACTGCCGAAGCGGACGTGTGAATCGCTGAGGCGCACCAGCACCGCCGCCAGTTCCGGCATTTCCCGGTAGATGAGTTCGCGGATGCCGACGATGGCCAGCGAGCGCGTCGTCGGGATGCCGAGTCCGTGCAGGGCTTCCTGCCCCAGGTATTCGCGGATCGAAGCGCGCAGGGTTGCCCGCCCGTCGAACCCGCGCGCAAACCGTGTGGGTCCCGAGCCTTTTAAATGAATGTCCCATTTGTGGCCGTTGCCGTTGGTCACTTCACCGAGCAAAAGGCCGCGCCCATCGCCAATGCGTGGGTTGTAGACGCCAAATTGATGGCCGCAATACACCATCGCCAGCGGATCTGAGCCGGGCAGGAGTTTATTGCCGCCGAAGTATTCGGCAAATTCGGGCCGCTTCGATTCCGCAGGGTCGAGGCCGATCAGCTCCGCCGCGTCGGGATTGAAATCGACGAGATACGGTTCCGACACCGGGTCGGGAGCTTTGGCCTGATAAAACTCCTGCCCCAGTTGGATAAACGTGTTGGTGAAATTGAGCTGTTCCAGTTTATTCAAGTGTAATCCTCGCAATGGTTTACTTTGTAATAGTTTAGAAGATTCTTGAAGCATGCGGGCGATTCAGGGGCTTCCCGGAAAAAGCGCGGTACCCAGTGTTGATGATATTGAGGAGGGATCGGATTCAATTTTCCTTGAATATTAGAGAAATACCGGACAAATAAAAACCCACCGCCAGAAAATTCCGGAACGGTGGGAGTATCGAAGAATCGTTGTGTTTTTCTATTTCACTTCCTGAACGAGCCAGATGAAGGGCCGTTCCAGGTCGGTATGGAACCAGCCGACGGCGTTGATGTTAAAATGAACGAACCACGCCGCCCGATCTCCCTCCTGACAGGTTTTTTCCTGATAGCGGTCTTTGATCACCGAGACCTTGTCGCAGGTGGTGGTGGTCCAATAGTAATGCCCCAGGCCGTCGTCAAACAGCGGGTTGATCCAGGCTTTCTTGCCGCTGGCGTTGATGACACGTTCCTTATAAATGAGGGTCTTTAACTCCGGCAGGGTGGGCAGTCGCCACCCGGACCGGCCTGCCTCTTCGGACATATTGGCGGCGGCTTTGGCGTCTTTCAGGTTCAGCTTTTTATCCAGAATTCCTTTTTTGATCCACAGCAGTTTATTGACGGTGTCGGTAACGGTGCCATCTTTGTTGTCGACAAAATTAGGTTCCGCTAAATTCTCCAACTTTGTTTCGGAAACATTTCTACATTCGATCAGAAGAGGCCCGGCGCTGGGACATTTGTCCAGAATGGAAAAATGATCCAGTTTTCCTACCATGGCGCAAACTTCCTCTTTACTGCATTTCGCATAAGCCGACAGGGAACTGGAAAGAATAAAAGCGATGGTTAAAATGGCAACCCGCATTGGCGATCTCCTCCAAGGGTAAATTCTTACTGGGGTAAAAAGCGTAATTCCATATTAATCAGATTGATACCCAAACCTTTACAGTAGGTTACAAATACTTAAATGGGGGTATTTAATAAAGAATACTATATTTTGGGGGCAATACAAACAGGTTTTATGGTTTATTAAAGCCTGGGAAAAGCGACTAAATCAGGCATTTTGAAGGGATGAGAGGTGAAACGATGAAAAAAGCAGTGGTTCGGCAAACAGGAGGGCCGGAAGTCCTGAAATTTATTGAAGTTCCGGACCCTGTTCCGGGAGAGGGCGAGGTTCTGGTCGATCTCAGGGCGACGGGATTGAACTGGTCGGAACTCATGATCCGCCGGGGGGACTGGCCCATCGAGATTTCAGCCAATGGGTTCACACCGGGCTCCGAGGGGGCGGGGGTGGTGGAAAAAAACGGACCCGGAGTGACGGATGTGCAACTGGGGGACCGGGTTATCGTGTTCGATTTTAACGCCTATTTGGACGAAGGGCAGGGCTGCTACGCGGAAAAAATCCTCGTTCCCAGGGATAAAATCCTGAAATACCCGGAGAATCTCGATTTTGCCGAAGCGGCGGCGGTTCCCATGGCATCTCTCACTGCCTACGACGCGCTCATCAACCATTCACCGTTACCCGAATCGGGGACGGTTGTCATCACCGCCTGTACGGGGGCGGTGGGGATCGCGGCAATTCAGCTTGCCAAACGCAAGGGATTGCGGGTTATCGGAACCACCCGGCGCGAAAGCCAGAGGGCACATATTCACTCACTGGGAGCCGAGGTGGTGGTGGCGCCCGACCCTTTCCGGCTGAAGGAGGCAATCGTCGACCTCGTCAAGGACGAGGGAGTGGATTACATTTTCGACCCCATCAGCGGCGAGACCGCGACTCAGTTGATCTCTATCTTGAACTTCAACGGCACCTATGTCATTTACGGCATATTGAGCGGCGGCGAATTGAAGCTTCCGGATAATTTTCTCTTTCATCAGGGAAAAGTTCACGGTTACGTCATTCTTTTGAATCTGGCGGACCCGAAAAACCTGCAGGCGGCGTGGAGAGAAGTCCTGCCGCTCATCGAGACGAAAGAAATTTTGATCCCCGTGCACAAAACGTTTCCTCTGGAAGAAGTGGCCGAAGCGCATGAGGCAATGGAAAACCATCAGCACTGGGGAAAAATCGTGTTGGTGCAGGGAGATTAATTAAAGATTGTTTCCTGTTTAGGCAAGTTTTCCAAAAGCCGCTTCATCCAGGGCGACGAAAGCGGCCTTGCTGGTCATGGGAATAAATAAGTCCGTTCGGACAATGGAGTTGGACGTGGGGTCGGGGTTGATGTTGATCACGTCCGTTCCCTGACTTTGCAGATGGACGGCGATGTAATCGTTCGTCGGCACGGCTCCCGAACTTCCCACCAGAATGGCGAGATCTATTGGTTCGCCGAGGAAACTCTGGAAATTGCGTTCCTGATCCGGATGCCCGACGTACTCGCCGTCGCCGAACATTAAGATGTGAGGCCGGGCGATGGATTTGCAGCGCGGGCATTTGGGGTAATCCCAGGCTTTCATGGTGTCATACGACATTTCGCAAAGCGGGACCGAAACGTCATCCCAGAAATCGTAGGTGCAGGTGTCGAGGCATTGCAGCCGCCACATGGAGCCGTGGACTTCCATGACCTGGTCCAAAGGCGCGCCGGAAAGCAGATGATAGCCGTCGGTGTTGGTGGTGTGGATGAAAGCTTCGTCGAACCGGTCGGCGATCCAGCGGTTGACGATGTGATAGCCCGCGTGCGGTTCGTTTTCATGCGCGTTGCGCCGCCGCCATTCGTAAAACGCCCAGGCGTGCGGCAAAACGTTGCGGAACGCCCAGGGGCTGGCCAAATCCTGCGCTTCCAGGTTTTTTTCCTTGAACGGCGGAAAGTTTCGCCAGTAGCCGTCCTTGTCCCGGAAGGTGGGAATGTTGGAGTCGGCGCTCATGCCGGCGCTGGTCAGAAACAGCACCCGCCTGGCTTCGGCGATCAGCTTTGCCGCTTCGTTGATGATGTCAGGCGTTGCCATTCCATTCCCTGAAAAATTGGTCGAGATACAGTTCCATGAAACGGTGCCGCTCCTCGGCCATTTTCCTGCCTGCGGCGGTGTTCATACGATCCTTGAGCAATAGCAGTTTTTCGTAAAAGTGGTTGATCGTGTGACCGTCGTTTTTCTTGTACTCCTCAAAGCTATGGTGCAGAACCGGGGCCTGTTCCGGGTGATAGATCAGGCGGTCCTTGTTGCCCCCGTAGGCAAACGTGCGGGCGATGCCCACGGCGCCTATGGCGTCGAGGCGATCGGCATCCTGCACGACTTTGCCTTCCAGTGTCTGCATGGGCGTCGCGACTCCCGCGCCTTTATAAGAGATTGTTGAAATGATTTCACACACATGCGCGATGGTGTCCGTATCGGCGCCCAGAGTTTTCAGCCAGTCGCCGGCTTTTTTGGGACCGGCGGAATCGTCGCCATTGTGAAATTTCCAGTCGGCGATGTCGTGCAGGAGCGCCGCCAGTTCCGTCACCGTGAGGTCTGCGCCTTCGGTTTCAGCCAGGGTACAGGCCAGATTGCGGACGCGGTGAATGTGCCACCAGTCATGGCCGGACCCGTCGCCCTCAAGCTCGTTTTCGACGAATTTTTGCGTTTGCTCTATGATGTTCTCTGTAGACGCCATATAATCTGAGTCAATGAGGATTTGGTGGGTATCATTCCACAATTTTCACAGTCGATCACGCGGTTGCCCTTTTTAAAAGGTATTTTAAATGAACCAAAAATTTTCCCTGGGCGATCTGGTGCCGGGGTTTTATGTGCCGGGCGATTCCCCCCTGCATCGACTTGCCTTAGCGAGAAAACTATTTCTGGCGTTGCTGACTCTGGTGATCGCCGCTTTTGGCGAGTGGAAGGGAGTTGCCGGAGCCGGCGCATTATGCCTGATCGGGCTTATTCTTTCGCGGATGGGTTTGCGGGTGGTTGGCAGGCGGTTGAAATATTTTGTCTGGTTCATCCTGCTGATCGCCATTTTCCCGGCGCTTTTTACACCGGGTTCTCCCTTAGATGGAGGAGAGGGATTTTCTCTGGGGCTGACCTATGAGGGATTGGAAACGGCGGCACTGACCGCCTGCCGGTTGATCCTGATGTTTCTCATTTCCATGATTTTCATTCACACCACGGCTCCGGCGGATTTGTTTCCCAAACAAATTCAAGCAGACGCCAAAGTGAAAGGTGTTGGACGTTTCCTCAATGAAGCCGGAACAGTGGGGTTGATGGCGTTTCAAATTCTGCCGGTAATTTGCATTGAAGTCGAACAGTGGCTGGCCGCCGAATTTCAATCGAGAAAAAAAGAAATTAGCGGCAGTTTGTTCAATAAAGCCCGGCAGACCGCCCGGCTGCTGGTTCCTCTTACGGTTTCGATTTTCGAAAACACCGAAAAGTTTTCTCAGCAGTTAAAAAATGGAGACTGCGGGTTTCAGCCCGGAGAATGCAAACCAGAGTAGCAATTGTCCTAAGTCAAGACTTGACCCCTAATAGACCCCTAATAATAAATGGAGACCGCGGGTTTCAGACCGGAGAATGCAGACCGGAGAAAAAGTTGTCCTAAGTCAAGACTTGACCCCTATTTGACCCCTATTTCTATTTTGACCCCTATTCTATTTCTATTCTACTCCTTAAGGGTGGGGTAAGAGGGAGGTGAAAATG
>JAJDBE010000207.1 GCA_029261515.1 Nitrospinaceae bacterium
CGATATCATTTTTCGGCCTGTAGAATAGTCCGCACTGCACCGAATCCACAAGGGCCGTATTGCCCCTGCTTCACCACGTGATATATAATGCTTTTCGTTCCAAGTTTCTATATCCTTTAAAATTCCTCAAATTTTCTTTACGATTCCAGATTATAAATTTTCATGCCCTATTATTCCCTGAGAGAATTCATCGACCGGCTTGAGGCTAAAGGCGAACTGATCCGCATTGCCGAGCCGGTGTCACCGATCCTGGAGATTTCCGAGATCACCGACCGCATCTCCAAAATGCCAGGCGGCGGCAAGGCCCTGCTGTTTGAAAACGTCGAGGGCAGCGACATGCCGGTGCTCATCAACGCATTCGGCAGCGCCCGGCGCATGAACCTCGCTCTCGGAGTCGAGGACATCGAGGACATCCCGAAACAAATCGAACGCTACCTGAAGCTCGCGCCACCGGCCACGCTGATGGATAAAATCAAACTCCTACCCATGTTGCTGGAAGCGGCGCATTTTCCGCCAAAGACCGTCGGGTCCAGTCAGGCGGCCTGTCAGGAAGTCGTACATACAGGAGACGCAGTGGATCTGGGTAAAATTCCCGTTTTGCAATGCTGGCCCAACGATGCCGGGCGGTTCATCACCTTTCCCATCGTCGTCAACCGCAGCGCCGACAACAAATTGAGAAACGTCGGTCTCTACCGCATGCAGGTGTACGATAAACATATCACCGCCCTGCACTGGCACATTCACAAGGACGGGGCGCAGTTCTTCCACGAATTCCGCCGCCAGAAAAAAAAGATGGAAGTGGCCGTGGCCATCGGCGCGGACCCGGCGGTTTGTTATTCCGCCTCGGCCCCCCTGCCCTACGGCATCGACGAGTTTCTCCTGGCCGGCTTCCTGCGCAAAAAAGCGGTGCCTCTGGTCAAATGCAAAACGGTGGACCTCGAAGTCCCGGCCACGGCGGAGATCGTGCTGGAAGGCTACATCGACCCGGAAGAGTTGCGCCTCGAAGGCCCCTTCGGCGACCACACGGGCTATTACTCGCAGGACGGCGACTATCCCGTATTGCACGTCACTGCCGTCACGCACCGCAAAAATCCGGTGTACCTGACCACCATCGTCGGCATTCCTCCACAGGAGGATTTTTATCTCGGCAAAGCCACCGAGCGCATCTTCCTGCCACTCTTGCGCACACAACTGCCGGAAATCGTCGACATGAACATGCCGCTCGAAGGCGTGTTCCACAATTCGGTGATCGTCTCTATCGACAAACGCTTCCCCATGCAGGCACGGCGGTTGATGAGCGCCTTGTGGGGTCTTGGGCAAATGAGTTTCGTCAAAACCATCGTCGTCGTCGGTCGGGACGTGGACGTGCAAAACACCGATGCCGTTCTCGAAGTTTTGCTCAACCGCGTGGATTTTAAGCGCGACCTGTTTTTCTCGGAAGGCATTCTCGACGTTCTCAACCACGCTTCCGACCGGGCTTTGTACGGCTCCAAACTGGGCGTGGACGTCACCACGAAAATGGAAGGGGAACCTGGATTCGGCGAGGAACTCCGTGCCACTCCCGCGTCCAGCCTGCCAAATCCAAGCGCGGTGGTGGACCGGTTCAAGGAAGTCAAAGCCTGCCAGCTTCTGGAAATGAAGGCTCGGCATTCCGTCCTGTTCGTGGCTTACGATAAAACCCGCCCGCATCAGGTCAAAGAGTTCATTGCCCAGTTTTTTAAAAACCCCGGGTTTTCCTCGATCTCCATTCTCATCGTGCTGGAGGCGCATGTCGATGTGAAAAATTATTCGACCGTCATGTGGAAATTCTTCAATAATCTCGATCCCAAACGCGATTTCCACTTTGTCGACGGGCATCTTGGAATCGACGTCACCCGCAAATACCCGGAAGAAGGCTATCAGCAGGACTGGCCCGACGAAATCGCCATGTCCGAGGAAATCAAAAACAAGGTGAGCGAGAAGTGGGACAAGATGTTTAACAATGAATAGTTACCTAAAGAAATCTTATTCAACTCTTTAATTTTAAATCTAAATTTATAATTCATGGCATTAGACAATCTGACAATCAAAGGCGCGCGGGAGCATAACCTCAAGAATATTTCCCTGACGCTGCCCAGGAACAAGCTGGTGGTCATCACGGGGCTTAGCGGTTCGGGGAAATCCTCTCTGGCGTTCGACACCATCTACGCCGAAGGCCAGCGCCGCTACGTGGAATCGCTTTCCGCTTACGCCCGCCAGTTTCTGGAGTTGATGGAAAAGCCCGACGTCGATTACATCGAGGGGTTGTCGCCGGCGATTTCCATTGAGCAAAAGACTTCCAGCCGCAACCCGCGCTCCACCGTCGGCACCGTAACGGAAGTTTACGATTACCTAAGACTGCTCTACGCGCGTGTGGGCCACGTCCTCTGTTACGGCTGCGGACGGCGCATTGCTTCGCAGACGGTGCAGCAGATCGTCGATCAGGTACAGCAGATCCCGTTGGGCAAAAAGGTGATGATCCTGTCTCCTCTGGTCAACGGCAGGAAAGGCGAGTTCAAAAAAGAACTGGCGGGCATCCGCAAAAAGGGGTTCGTCCGAGCCAGGGTCAATGGCGAGGTGGTTTCTCTCGATGAAGAAATCGTTCTCAATAAAAAATTCAAGCACACCATCGAGGCGGTGGTGGACCGCCTTGTCGTTAAAGACAATATGGGCAAACGCCTGGCGGACTCAGTCGAGATGGGCCTCAACAACGGCGAAGGTTCCTTGGTCGTGTCGGTTTTTGGCGACAACGGCAGCGGCGAAGAGTTGCTGTTCAGCGAAAAATTCGCCTGTAGCTATTGCAATATCAGTTACCCGGAACTGGAGCCGCGCCTGTTTTCCTTCAACAATCCGCACGGGGCGTGTGCCAAATGCGACGGGCTGGGCAATAAAATGGTGATCGATCCCGATCTGGTCGTGCCCGATCCTAGCCTGTCGTTGCGAGATGGCGCGATGAAGCCTTGGCAAACTAAAAACTCCATGCACTTTCACCAGATGCTGGACACAATTTCATCGCACTTCAAGTTCAAATTGACCACGCCGTTTAAAAGCCTGCCCAAAAAGACACAACAGGTGCTGTTGTACGGCGCAGGTGAAGAAGAGATCAAATATTATTACGAAAAGGACAACCGCCGGCATTATTACAAGGGCACATTCGACGGCATCATTCCCGATCTCGAACGGCGTTATCACCAAACCGATTCCCATTCCGCCCGCGAGGAGATTGCCAAATACATGCGCCCCCTCCCCTGCTCCGTGTGCGACGGATCGCGGCTTAAAAAAGAAGCCGTCAGCGTCCGGGTGGGAGACAAAAACATCGTCGAGTTGACATCGCTGTCGATCGGGCATCTGGAAGAATTTTTCGCTGCGCTCACTCTGACCGAGCAGGAACAGAACATCGCCCGCAGAATCGTCAAGGAAATCCGCGAACGGTTGGGGTTCCTGACCAACGTCGGGCTGGACTACCTGACGCTGGACCGCACCTCCGCCACTCTCTCCGGCGGCGAAAGCCAGCGCATCCGCCTTGCCACGCAAATCGGTTCGAGTCTCATGGGTGTGCTTTACGTATTGGACGAACCGAGCATCGGCCTGCACCAGCGCGATAACGACCGCCTGTTGAACACACTGACCCGCTTGCGCGATCTGGGAAACACGGTGATCGTGGTCGAGCACGATGAAAAAACCATCGTCACCTCGGACCATGTCGTCGATCTTGGACCCGGCGCGGGAATCCACGGTGGCGAAATCGTTTTTTCCGGCCCCCCCGCCAAACTCCTGAAAGACAAAAACTCGCTCACGGGAAAATATCTCTCTGGAAGAAAACAAATCCCCCTGCCTAAGAAAAGGCGTGCGGGCAATGGAAAATTCCTCGGCATCAAGGGAGCCGAGCAGAACAACCTGAAAAATATCGACGTCAACATTCCGCTCGGAACGCTGGTTTGCGTTACGGGGGTATCGGGTTCCGGCAAAAGCACGCTTACCATCGACATTCTCTATAAGGCGCTGGCCCAGCACTTCTGGCGGTCCACGGAGAAACCGGGGCGTTTTTCCAAGATCACCGGGTTTCAGTATCTGGACAAGGTCATCGACATCGACCAATCCCCGATAGGCAGGACCCCGCGTTCCAATCCCGCCACCTACACAGGCGTCTTCACCCTCATCCGCGAACTATTCAGCCAGGTGCCCGATGCTCGGGTGCGCGGCTACAAACCGGGGCGGTTCAGTTTCAACGTCAAGGGAGGCCGTTGTGAAGCCTGTCAGGGCGACGGCGTGCTGAAGGTCGAAATGCATTTTCTGCCGGACGTCTTCGTCACCTGCGAGGTCTGTGAAGGCAAGCGGTTCAACCGCGAAACACTGGAGGTTCTTTATAAAGGCAGAAACATTTCACAGGTATTGGCAATGACGGTGGAAGAAGGCAAGGAGTTTTTCCAGAACATTCCCTCGGTCAAAACCAAACTGCAAACCCTCGCCGATGTCGGTCTCGATTACATCCACCTGGGTCAACCGGCGACCACGCTGTCCGGCGGTGAGGCGCAACGCGTCAAACTTTCCAAGGAACTCAGCAAGCGCGGGACGGGGCAAACGCTCTATATTCTCGACGAGCCGACCACCGGCCTGCACTTTGCCGACATCGAACAATTGCTCACGGTATTATCAAAATTGGTCGATTCGGGCAATACGGTTCTCATCATCGAACACAACATGGATGTTATCAAAACAGCGGATCACATCATTGATCTGGGACCGGAGGGGGGAGACAAGGGAGGTCTGATTCTGGCAGAGGGGACACCGGAAGAGGTGAGCAAAAATAAAAACTCGTTCACCGGACAGTATCTAAAGGATCACTTAAAGAATAAACAGAAGAAATGACCTCTAAACGATCAAAAATAATATAGTTTTCTGGATTTATTCGGTTTCTTCGAGGCGGGCGATGGCGCGGAACAGTTTCTTTTGCGCTTTCTTGAATTCCTCTTCGCTGAGATCGGGCTGACTGAGAATGGCTTCCGCCTTGGCTTTGGCGGCTTCCGCCCGTTTCTGATCCACTTCGTGCAGAAACTCCGCAGTCTCGGCCAGAATGATGACGCGGTTATTCGTCACTTCGAGATAGCCGCCGCTGACCACAAGCGACGTGGTCTCGTTATCCTTTTCATAGGACAACGGACCGGGGCGCAGGTTGGTGATGATGGGAGAATGGTCGTATAAAATCCCAAGATCCCCCTCGGAACCGGGAACGTTTACCTGATCCACCTCGTCGTTGACCACGAGTTTCTCCGGGGTGACGATGCTTAATGTCAGATGTTGCTTGGCCATAGGGGTTATTTCGCTTTCAGTTTCTTTTCTTTTTCAAGCGCTTCTTCCAGCGTTCCCACCATGTAGAAGGCCTGCTCGGAAACTTCGTCCATGCGTCCTTCGAGAATTTCCTTGAACCCTTCGATGGTGTCTTTCACCTTTACGTATTTCCCCGGCGATCCGGTGAACACTTCCGCAACGAAGAACGGTTGCGACAGGAATTTTTGAATCTTTCTGGCGCGCGCAACGGTCTGTTTGTCTTCTTCAGATAATTCATCCATGCCCAGAATGGCGATAATATCTTGAAGGTCTTTATACCGCTGAAGCACCTTCTGCACACCACGGGCGGTGTTGTAATGTTCTTCGCCGAGGACTTCCGGATCGAGTATGCGGGATGTGGAATCCAACGGATCCACCGCCGGATAAATTCCAAGCTCCGAGATGCGCCGATTCAGTACGGTTGTGGCGTCAAGATGCGAGAACGTGGTCGCCGGAGCCGGATCGGTTAAGTCATCAGCGGGAACGTAAATCGCCTGTACCGAGGTGATCGATCCCTTTTTGGTGGAGGTGATGCGTTCCTGCAGGTTGCCCATCTCCGTAGCCAGCGTCGGCTGATACCCGACCGCCGAAGGAATTCGTCCGAGCAGCGCGGACACTTCCGAGCCCGCCTGGGAAAAGCGGAAAATATTGTCGATGAAGAGAAGCACGTCTTGACCGCCAACATCGCGGAAATATTCCGCCATCGTCAGACCCGTCAGCCCCACACGCATGCGCGCTCCCGGAGGTTCCGTCATCTGTCCGTAGATGAGGGCGGTTTTGTCGATAACCTTGGACTCGATCATCTCATGATAGAGATCGTTGCCTTCGCGGGTCCGCTCGCCCACGCCGGCAAATACCGAGAATCCGCCGTGCTCGGCGCCGATGTTACGAATCAATTCCATGATGAGAACTGTTTTACCCACGCCCGCGCCGCCAAACAGCCCGGTCTTGCCGCCTTTGAGATAAGGCTCCAGAAGATCGATGACCTTGATTCCGGTCTCCAGCATTTCCATCTTGGTGTCCTGGTCCTCAAAGGGAGGAGCGTCCCGATGAATACTCCATCTCTCTTTGGATTTAACCGGCTCTTTCTGGTCAGCCGGACGACCGACCACGTCCAGAATGCGACCCAGCACCTCTTCACCAACGGGAACGGTGATGGCCGCGCCGGTATCTTCCGCATCCATTCCGCGAACCAGTCCATCTGTCGGGTGCATGGAAACGGTACGAACCGAGTTATTTCCAAGATGCAACGCCACTTCACAAACTATATCGTCTTTCCCCTCGATGGGGTTTTTGATATTGAGTGCATTGTACAATTCCGGTAGTTTCCCGTCTGAAAAGTTGACATCCACAACGGGACCCATCACTTGGGAAATTTTTCCAATATTTTTTCCGCTCATTGCGATCCTTCCTCCACGATTCTTGAATTTCCTATCATCAGGCCTTTAAGGCTTCGGCCCCGTTTACGATTTCAATTAATTCTTTGGTGATATAGGCCTGACGGGCTTTATTGTACGTCAGACTCAGGGCCTCAATCATATCGCCGGCATTCCGCGACGCGTTGTCCATCGCCGTCATCCTGGCCCCTTGTTCGCTGGCGCTGGACTCAAGAAACGCACGATACATTTGAACGGTCATATAGCGTTTCAAAAGCGCGTCCAGAATAGACTCTTCATCGGGCTCGTAAAT
>JAJDBE010000208.1 GCA_029261515.1 Nitrospinaceae bacterium
GATGTATTTTAAGAAGGAACATAGTCCTTCAGGGAATATCAATGTGCTGTTGATGAAAATGGTCACCCAGGATTATGAAATTCCCTGGGTTCTCCTGGACCAGGTGGTGATGGAAGCCGGAGAGAAATATTTAAGCTTGTCCGCCACGAATAATCCTTCCTTATAGTTTTTCTTTTTTCTTCTATTCAAGTAAGTATTGAGATAACTTTTGAGTTGGTTAATATATCTTGATGTTTGGTTTGCCAAAGCCATAACTTAAAAAGGTTGCATGGCGTGAACTTCTCTAAAATCCTTAGCGTTGGATTTCTGGTTTTAGGTTTTATCGCGTCAGCTCCCCTGGAAGCGGCGCATGAAAGGCATGACCGCGATCCAGAAACGGAAATCGTTTTGGAATCCGAGCGTCTATTGGCCGATTGGTTTGGGGATAACTACATACTCCCATTGGACCACGATGGAATCCATGCCAATTGGGTGATCGTGAAAGCGGAAAGCGTTCAGATGTTCAAATTGATGAGATCACAGTGGAGTTTTTGAATCCCAATAATGGCGGACCTCGGGCGATGAAGTTTTATCCCTACGAGCGGCTCAGGGAAGGCGAGAAGGTCCAGTTTAAACTGAGCCGGGGCCGGAGAGTCGTCGCCGTCCAGGTGAATGCGATTGGATGGAGTGGAAGCCATTTAAGGGATGGATTTCGTATTATTTTGAAAAAGGATATTCAGCATCCTCCCAGGGGATGGGTGCAGACGGGGCATTTTTACGGTCAGTACATTGGCGGGCATAAATGCGGGGGGTACCAGCGGGCGCCGATCAATAAATTTTCAAACGACTTTAGTGCTTATAGAGGATCAGAGGCATTATCGACACGAGGATCGAAGGCGCCATCCAAGGGGGGAGACGCCATTAAAATTTTTTACCACTTCTGATTAGAGTTTTTCGTAATAAAGCAGTTCTATTGTGTTGATTGAAAATCCAGGATAACCGGAGGTTCCTTTGAGTTGACGGCGCCAATGCCAATGGATCCCTGATCTGTTGCTTGACATTCCTTGCCGGTTATTTTTTTCAAACGGAATATATCTTCATGCCGCCAAAGGGTGGGGTAAAAAGTTATTTTAAGTTTCTGAGGTGGTAAGTCCGGCCCTCTGTCCCATATTGCGGTCAGGGTCTTCTTTTTTTTACTGATAAAATATGTTTCCGGTGATTGAAATTTCAATATGAGGTAACATTTAGATGAGCTTTTGGTTTCCAGAGAAAATTTGAAATTGGCCCAAAAATCCTCGGGTAGAAATTGAGTGGCTGCCTTTTCATGGACATATAGTCTTGTATCCTTGAATTCTCTAATTAACCGGAAATTCCCCATTCTTTCAATTGCCCAGGAAGGGAATACCCCCGCCACCCGGTGAACCAGCAAGTAGCGAACTCCAAAAGCGTATAAGGACAATAGAGATTCTTGTGTTGAAAGATCTTTAATGCCCCCTAATTTTTTTTGCCCGCTCCACTCATAGCTGCCAAATCCATTGACCAAAGGTTTTTTATGGATGATGGATCTTTCCACATAAATGGAATTTCCGTCAAAAGGAGAATGAACCGGCCATTCCAAAACGGGTCCGGCAATAGACGTTTCTTTTAGCCACAAATATTCGGCTTGAACTTCGGGCCTTTTTCTGTGGGGGTAATTCAAACCCTTGGCCGGATAGATTTCAAATAGCAAAAGCGCCAGAACCAGGACGGATGTCATATTTTTTAAAACCCGGTTATCTATCTTGGTTCTGAGAATTGAAAACCCAATCCCTGAAGTAATTGCAAGTCCCAAAGGAACCAACCCTGATATTCGCGAAACCGCTCGTATCGAGTCAAATCCAGGAAAAATAAAAAACAAAATAGTGGTGATAGGATTCAAAGCCAATTCATAATCATTCACTTTAATCAACGGCCCCAAAGAAATAATAAAGGCCAGAAGGGCAAAGATCGAATAGGGCAAAAGAATTTTATGATTTCGAAGCCCTTTAAAAATGCTTATGGCAAATCCAGTCAAGGAAAGCCGAGCCAACACCAAAAAGACAATAGGCGTACGGTATATCAACTGAAAAACTCTGTCATCCCAAGTATCTGTAAATGAGAGATTTCCCAGAATCGCAGACACCAGAAGGGTTTGATATTTCCACACCAGCCATGCGACGGCCGCGGTGATCACAAGAATTAAATCGAATTTACGGAGGTAGGAAGAGGGTAACGCTTTGACTCGATAAGCGACCAGGGCAAAAATAGTAAGAAAAATTGCGATGTACCTTGGTGAAGCGAACCCCTCCGATTTTCCGAAATTTTTAGTAAGTGGCCCTAAAAAATAGGAGTGTGCCGCTGAAAGGTAAGCTTCAAGGTTTGCTCCATACCGTATTTGCTCATCGAAATCTCTTTCGAACCCTAAGTTGTGAGCCACCTTCCAATAGGGATAATAGTTGGCAGTGGCTATGATCAATGCGATAAAAACCGGGACCGCCGAGTCGCGAAAAAAAGTTTTCCAGTTCAAGGACGGGTTTTGGGAAAAAAGAACCGCAGTAAAAGCCAGTAAAAGAATCGAGAAAAAAATGCCAATATGTGCTGACGCTGTTATTTGTAAACAATAAAAAATGGATGCCCAGATTAGATTCCGCTTATTTCCTTCATCAAAGTATCTATGAAGAAAGAGGAGTGTCAAAGGCATCCACTGCATTGTTGTCAGGTTGAGGTAGCTATGGATATAAAGCCTGAATTCACTGAATGAAAATATCAAGGAAGCCACAATGGCGGAGGAGATATCCAGCTTCAGACGTCGGGCGAGAAGAAACATGGAGAAAGAGCATAAAAGAAAAGATAGAAAGTTAAATGTGTTGTAGCAAAGCTCAGAGTTCCCCGTTATCAGAAAAAGAGGAAGACTGAGAATGGCGGTGGACAACATATTGACGGAAAAAACGGCTGAGTTTTCCAGGGGGAAAAACATGTTCCCGGAAAACAGGAATTCCAGATTTCCTGAGGACAACTGAGTTAACTGCCAGTTAAATATCCACATGGATAAGCTGATATCCGTTTGCCATAGAAATGCTCCGTAACTGAAAATGTCAAAGGGATAGGAATACTGATAAGACAACAGGAGTGTCAGAAAAATCCAAATTCCAATATTGACAACTGATTTGTTTAAAACCATTGCCCTTGAATTTAATGGGATGAAATCTAAGTTTCCAGATTTGTGATAAAAAATTGACTTGGAACCTGTTATTTCTGGAACATCTGGAAAAAACGGGGAATTTAAAAAGAAATGGTGTTAGTCCATTCAGGCTGAACCTTTATTTCAATTGCTATGGGAGCAGGGCTCGAACCTGTTAACTTTGGCTAAAAAGGGCGATGTAAGTATGAACCCGTTCAACATTAGCAATTAACCCTCTAAAAACCAAGGAAAAATATAATGTTATTTATTGAATAAAGTTGAGCGGATCCAGGATCAGCTTAGCGAAAAACGCAGTTCATTAGGGAAAGCCTTGCGAGTGCAAGTAGATTTAGAATACAAAAAACATTTTTTGGCCTGCGAACGTGCGTTCCCTTCCCATGCTGGCAGATGTTCATAGGTTCACCCCACTCAATATTCCTTCCTTTGTTCCCGAATAGTGATCTATGTTAAACTTATTTCTCTCTTTCATATTTCTAGTGAAGGAATTCTCTCATGTTGTTCTGGCGAATTTTATCCATCGGTTTTTTTGTCCTGTTCATTTTTGCCGCAACTTATGCGGAGGCATCTTCCTCTCCGGCAAAATTAGGGAAAGTTGAATTCCCCACATCCGGTTCCGGAGAAGCCCAGCGGCATTTTCTTCGGGGTGTCGCGGCACTGCATTCGTTTTGGTATGATGAAGCCCTCAAAGCGTTTCGCCAATCCACGCAAGTGAACCCCGAATTCGTCATGGGTTATTGGGGTGAGGCCATGGCCTATAACCGTCCCCTTTGGGAAAGCCAGGACACTCGCGAAGCCCAGGAGATACTGGCAAAGATCCCCGCCACAAAAAAGGTTACCCCCAGGGAACGGGCCTACGTCGATGCCGTCAAGCTTCTTTATGGAAAGGGCGATAAGCTCTTCCGCGATCAAGCCTACTCGCGGGCGATGGAGAAAATCTATAAGGATTACCCGGATGATTTGGAAGCCGCGTGTTTTTATGCGTTGTCCCTGTTGGGGGTCACTCGACACTCCGAGCAGAAATTCCGTTTGAAGGTGCAGGCGGGGGCCATAGGATTGGACGTATTTGAAAAGAGTCCCGATCATCCTTGCGCGGCGCATTACACCATTCATGCCTTCGATCACCCGGACCTGGCCGTTCTTGCATTGCCTGCCGCCAGGCGCTATGCACGGATCGCCCCCGCCTCGCATCATGCTCAGCACATGTCAGCGCACATATTCGTGCAACTGGGCATGTGGCAGGAAGCGGCAGCCTCAAACGAAGCCGGCTGGCAAACATCTGTTAATTGGGTGGAACGCGAAGGATTGCCCACCGGCAAACGGGATTACCACAGTTTGCAGTGGCTGCATTATGCGTATCTACAGCAGGGCCGCTACGAAAAAGCCGCAGAAGTTTTCCGTCTCAAACTTAAGGACATGGAAGCACTGGTCCCGGATGCCAAAGCAAACCGCAGGGTAGGGAAGTATTTCGAACGGATGGCAGGAGCTTCTGTGTTTGAAGGGGAGCGCTGGAAATGGGGCAGCTCTCTTGAGAATCCACCCGGATGGAAACCCAAGCCCTACGTTCTGGCTGCGTTTACTTTTGTGCGCGGGTTTTCCGCCGCGAAGCAGGGGCTGGCCGACGCTGAGCGGCACCTCTCGGACCTAAAAGCCATCCGTCGTCAGGGGCATGCTAAAAATTATTTCGATCGCCCGCAGCATCTGGAAATCTGGGAACTGGAACTTCAGGCGGCGATTCGGGAATCGAATAAGGATTATGACGAAGCCATTGCCTTGATAAAAAAAGCCACTCTCTTGGAAGAGACACTTCCAGCACCATCCGGTCCTCCCAAAATATTAAAGCCCACCTACGAATTATTGGGGGAAATTTTGCTTGCAGCCGGAAAACACCAGCAGGCGGCCCAACAATTTGCCACGTCCCTTTTGCGTCACCCAAACCGGGCGCGGTCGCTGTTAGGTGCGGCCCGTGCGGCGGCTAACAGCGGCAACAAGGCGGAAGCCGCCGAGTTGTACGGGAAGTTTCTTGCTGTTTGGGTGCAGGCCGATCCAGATTTACCTGAACTGCGTGAGGCAAGGAGCTATGTGCAGGCCCGGAAAAAATAATAAAAAGCCAACGGATAGAGCTAACTTTTTTTAATTAAATTGAATTTCTTTAACGAATTGAATGCGCATTCGGCTAATACCCGTTGGCCGGTTTGGTTCAGGTGGCCGTCCCAGGACATGGGGAACGGTTGCTCATCGTTTTGGACCGAAGCGCGCAGTGGCGGCAGGCAGGATCGAAAGGGCACCTGATGGGTTTTGAAAAAGCGTTCTGATTCCCGAATTATTTCCTCCTCATTTTTAACCAACTGCAAGAATTTTTCAGGCAGGTCCTTATTTTGCTTGAGGATCGCATCCTTAAAAACCGATTCCTTTGTTGGAATCAAGAGAGCTAAAAATGCGACTCCATTCTCTTTTGCAGTGGCGTGCAACCGGCGTATGGATTCCAGATAAATTCTCATCCCTTCTTTAATGATGGGATTTTGCAAATCCACGCCGATAAACCGGAACCCAAAGGAAAATACAGTTTTGATGGAACCTCTCTCAAAGGGCATGGTGGATTGCGGCGTCTGCATGGCAGATTGTCTGTAATAGTCCCAATCCCTTAACTCGATATTCAGGAACCTCTTTACGGCTCGCAACAGTCCGTATAGGTTGGAATATTCCGATATGAAACTGCGGAAGTTTCCGAATTCAATTTGCTTCATGTTTTGCGCGATTCTGGTTTCCTGCTTCAGAGATTTGGACAAGGAATTTGATTCTTTCAATTCCTTCAGAGCTTGAAGCAGTGCTTTATCGGTGGATTTTAATTGAGGGAAATGGCCTCCCTCATAAACATGAAAATAAGAGTCATAAAGATCGTTTCCTGCGTAAAAGGCCTCCACTATAATTTTGGGGCGCATCTCAAGCGCTTCTTCAAGCAGGAACAGGCTGTGGACGGGACCGTATCCCCCGTAAGCCATGTTATAGGTTTTCCAGCCGCTCAGTTTTTCCAGTTGTTGCGGCCATGCGCTATTCCGGGAAACACCCGCGCCATAAGTCTGGGAATCTCCAAGGGCGACAACAAATGCTTCGCCTGGAGAGGGAACGGCTTCGTTGCGAAATCCCTTGGAGTCATGCTCCGGGTAGTGTGGGCTGGGCCTGTGCCCCAATTTGTTATCGGGGAGGATGACCACAGCCTTTTCGGAGATGGCTTTGTACTTGGGAGAAAATTGTTCCGTAAGAAACAGGAGCCCTTCGCAGATTAGGAGCGTCAGGGGCAACGCGATCCCTATGAAAATGGATTTTCTAAGCATACGGTGGATTGTGGTTTTTCACTAAAAATGTGAGGCAATCTAAGGCGATTTGGAATAAAACTTCGGGGAATACGGAAAAAAGCGGACAGCTCAAAGAATAAGGGGCTAACCGAACTCGGCCAACCCCTTGTCTTATTTGGTAGCGGGGGCCAGATTCGAACTGACGACCTTTGGGTTATGAGCCCAACGAGCTACCGGACTGCTCCACCCCGCACTTCTATCATGTATTTTCAAAAGCTTAACTATCGGCGGAAAATTTTAGCTAAGGTATACCGGTTGGCTGAGTTTTGTCAAGAAATCTTATAAGAGATGAATGCGATGGAAATTGGTCTCAAGCCAACAAAAATTTCCATTCGCTCAAAATAACCCAGCGCCTTGATCGAACCTTGGGCAGGAAAAGACGGAGCAGGTAAAGACAAACTTTGCAATCGAACGCCAAGCGGCTTGCAGGGAATGAGATTCTCCGTGCAAGCCGCTGCAGTCGATTTTAAAGATTTGCGTTTTTGCGATCGGGGTTCCTGAACAGAGAGGTTTCGTTGGTCAATTCCTCGAGACCCGGAAACGTATCTTCAGGATGAATTTTCTTGGCCTTCTCCAGCAGTTCTTCTTCCGATTCCCGGATGTCAGGGTCGGGAATACAGCAGTCTACCGGACAGACTTCCTGACAGGCTTCTTCACCGTGAAACCCGACACATTCTGTACAGAGGTCCGCTTCGATTTCGTAGAAATCTTCACCCTCGGAGATCGCCGTGTTCGGGCATTCCGGTTCGCAAACCCCACAGTTGATACATTCTTCAGTGATTATTGTCGACATGTTAACGTTTCCTTATCTCTAAAATTGGTATTTCAGAAAATGGTACAAAACCTTACTAAAACCTATTTGGGTTGTAAATATTTTTTTAAAAAAAATAGGGTTAAAGTTTCTTTAACCCCTTGAAATTGGCCTTTCGTCTCCCCCATTTGCACTCAATGGAGTTACTTTAGCTATAAGGCCAAATAATAGACAAGTCAAGAATTTTTTTTTTACGCTTGAGCAGGTCGAGGCAGGGGGGTGGAAAGGGGTGAAAGAATTGATTTAACCTCGTTTATTCACATGGAGAGTGGCAGTCTGGAGGACGAATTTATGTCCAGGCTTGTGGGAAATTCTGTTATGATTTTTTCATGAATACGAAGCGGATTTTAATTTATCTTCCTTTGGCGCTGGTACTTTTCCTGGTGCAGTCGTTTTTCTGGGTCCCCACGTATGATAAACAGGCGGTGGGAAACCCCGACCGTCTGCTCACCTATATCGACGGTTCTACCGGCGATGCGGAAATTTTGAACCCCATTCTGAATGCCGATACTGCCAGCAGTTCCATTGTGGGGCTGGTTTTCGACGGATTGATCGACCTGGATGAGAATCTCAATTACCGGCCCCGGCTGGCGTCCTCCTGGACTCAGTACGAGGAGACCTGGCTCGTCGTCGACCCGGTGTTTAAAAAGTTACGGCGCCAGGATGGGGAGCCTCTGGATACCGCAAAGGACTGGGCGCGTTTTCTACTGGAATCTCTGCGATCCAATGTGAAGTGGTACAAAAACCTGCGTTCGGTGGAAGTGGTTCCAGGGCAAGTCATCAAGGGCGATATTTCGATCCCGGTTCTGGGTGAGGACGGGAAACCGCAGGTGGAAAACGGCGCTCCTAGCATGAAAAAGGTCTCCTATACCGTTCAGCAGCCGGATCGCATCAAATTCATCCTGCAAAACATCGATCAGGACTTTTTTCAGCCGCTGGAAGAGCTGATCGGTGCGGACTATTTTAAAGAATTCCCACACCGAAATTATGTGCAGGCGGTCGATCCCTCTCAGCAGGAATTTCTGAAACCGCAGTACCAGCAGATTCTTTCACTCAAGGAACACAATCCCATTATTGTTTTCGATCTCAGAAAAGGCGTGCGCTTTCACGACGGGCATGAGTTCGATTCCGGCGACGTGCTCTTTACTTTCCAGTCGATCATGAACCCGCGCAATGCATCGCCGCGGACCTCCGATTACGAGCCGATCAAAACCGTCGAACCCCTTGGCCCGCATCAGGTGAAAATTACCTATAAGCGATTATTTTCTCCGGCGATCAACGCCTGGTTCATGGGCATCCTGCCGCAACACCTGCTCAACGAGCGGGAATTAAAGAAAGAGGCCGAAGCCAGAGGGCTGGATAAGGAATCCTTCACCATGCGGGACAGCAATTTCAATCGCAATCCCATCGGCACCGGGCCGTTTACCTTCAAAGAGTGGAAATCCGATGAAATGATCCGTCTGACGCGCAATGACGATTATTGGGATTCGCCGCCTGAGTACGGCGAATATGTCATGCGCATCGTTCCCGATCCCTTGACCCAGGAAATGGAGTTTTACGCCGGCGCAGTAGACAATTACGGAGTCCAGCCGCATCAGGCCGCCCGCTTCAAGGAGGAAGAGAAGTACCAGCACTTTTCCAGCGTCGGCAGTTTCTATTCTTATATCGGCTACAACCTGCGCAATCCTTTATTTGCCTCGGTAGAAGTGCGCACAGCGTTGGGAATGGCGATCGATACCGATAAAATCATCAAATACATCTTATATGGGGAAGGGGAGCGGGTCACCGGCCCGTATGCGAAAATTTCCGATTGGTACGATCATTCGGTAAAACCCTTGCCTTACGATCCCAAAGGAGCTGTAAAAATTTTAAACGATCAGGGCTGGCGGAAAAACGCCAACGGGTTTCTCGAAAAGGACGGCAAGGTGTTTGAGTTTAATCTCATCACCAATGCCGGCAACCTCGTACGCAAAAATATCATGACCATCGTGCAGGACAACTGGCGAAAGATCGGCATCAAATGCAACACGCAGATTTTTGAATGGGCGGTGTTTCTCAAGGATTTCGTCAATGCGCAGAAGTTCGACGCCCTGGTGTTGGGCTGGAGCATGGGGGCGGGCATCGACCCGGACCTGTTCCAGATCTGGCATTCGAGCCAGGCAGGTCCCCGGCAACTCAATTTCGTCGGCTACAAGAACCCGGAGGCGGACCGGCTGATTGTCCGCATTCGCCGCGAGTACAATAAGGAAAAGCAGATTGAAATGGCGAATGCACTGCACCGGATCATCGCCCGCGATCAACCGTACACGTTTCTCTATGTGTCAAAAGCCACCCAGGTGCTGGACAAGAAAATCGTGATCGTGGAACCCCAGCCGGACGGGTCGGAGAAATACGTCAAAATTTATCCCACCAAGAGCGGTGAAATCCGGCAATACTTCAACAAATGGCGCAAACTCCCGACGGCTCCCCAATTCGCCGCGGCGGGGTGATCTTTCTTTAAAATTAAAAAATCCGTCTTCTCAGGTAAATCTCCACCGTGTTTTTGAAATTGCTGGCGACGGCGATGTCCATCATGCCGTCGTCGTTGTAATCGCCGCTGGTGATGGCAAGTGGTGTGCCGCCATCGACCACGTAATCGCGGGTGGGGTATTTAAATGTGCCGTTGGGATTGCGGATGATGAGGGAAAAACTGCTGCTTCTGGAATTGGCCACCGCCACGTCCATGCGGTCATCGTCGTTGAAATGTTCGGCCACCAGCGACATGGGACCGCCGCCGCCGGAAAAAGCGATTTCCTTTTGAAACGTGCCGTCGCCGTTAGAAATGAACAGATACATATTGTCCCCCTGACCTGCGCCGCAGATGAGGTCGACCACACCATCGCCGTTCATATCCTTTTTGCTCAGTGCCAATGGAATGAGTCCCTTGCCGATGCTGGTGGGTTTAGCGAAGGTGCCGTTGCCATTGCCCCAGAAGATGCGGATGGAACTTGCCTGTGAACTGCTGGCGGCGAGGGCGATATCGGCGTGACCGTCGCCGTTAAAATCATCCGAGACGCCGGAAAACGAGCGCGAGCCGGTCAGGTAGGTTTCTCCCACTTTGAAATAGCCGTTTTCCCGGCCCAGGTGGATCTCCATTTTGTCGAACGTCAGGGTGACCGCTATATCCAAAAACCCGTCGCTGTTGAAATCGCCGGGGATGACCGCCAAGGGTACCCGGCCCGTCGAATGCTGGCGTGGCGGGTAGAACGCGTTTCCGTCTTTTCCGGTCAGCGTGACGAATGCGTCGCCGCCCCTGGCGTTGACGATGAGATCGGGTCTGCCATCGTGATTCAAATCTCCTGCGGCTAGAGAACTGGGTTCCGGCAGTACCCGGATGCTTAACGGCGAACGGAAGGTGCCGTCGCCTTTACCAAACAGAACGGAGAGAGTGTTGTCCTTGGTGTTGGCGGATACGATATCGGCTTCGCCGTCGAGATTTAGGTCAAGAGTCAGCAGGTTGGCGGGACCTTTGCCAACTTCTACCACGTTGAATTTATAAAACAGGTCGGGGGGAGGTTTGGGGAGCTTGAAGTCGCAGGCCGCCAGGAAAACCCCTCCGGCGAGCCCTGCGATCAGGATGAAAAGAGATCGTCCCGCCGATAAAAAATGCAATCGTTGCCGGCCTTTAAGCCTCGGGTTCCAGTGCGCTTTTCGCAAATCCGCTCCTTTTGTAAATTGCCTTGATTTTACAGGGTTCCTGTGCCAGAATTGGAAAAAATTTATCTTTATTAACCCCCTCGCTCCGACTCTATAGAGGTCAGGGCTAATTTAAACTCACGAGGAGGTCACACAAGTGCGTTCCTACCAAAGTGTATTGATTCTAAAGCCAGATTTCGACGAAGCCCAGGTCGATGAAGCCCTTGCAGGTATTACCGAGTTAATTCAAGGCTATGGCGGCGCCTGCCTCAAGGTCGACAAATGGGGCAAGAAACGGCTGGCCTACCGGGTTAAGAAAAACCGGTTCGGGTATTACCTCAATATCTACCACACCTGCGAAAACGAGCAAGTTCCCGCTCTCGAAGCGAAATACAAATTGTTCGCTCCCATTATCAAATTCATGGTGCTCCGGCTGGATGACAAGGAATTGGAGCGGGCGATGGGAAGCGGCGAGGCGGAAGAAAAAGCTGAGGAAGGTGAGAATAAGGAAGCCGCAACTCCGGAAGCTGCAACTCCGAAAGCCGAAGCGGTCGCAGAAAAAACGGAAGATTAAACGGTTCGATGATAATCAACCATCTCTTCAATGGAGAAGGATTTTAAATGGCGTCTTTCAATAAAGTATTGCTCATGGGCAACCTCACGCGCGATCCGGAACTCAGGTATACGGCCAGCGGTGCCGCCGTCGCCAGTTTTGGTTTGGCGGTCAACCGCAAGTACAAGCAGGGCGAGGAATGGAAAGATGAGGTTTGTTATGTCGACATCACCGTTTGGGCGAAGCAGGCGGAAAACTGTGCCGAGTACCTGCACAAGGGAAGCCCGGTGTTTCTTGAAGGGCGTCTGAACTTCCAGTCCTGGGAGGCGGAAGGGGGCCAGAAACGCAACAAGCTGGAAGTGGTCGCCAATAATGTCCAGTTTCTCGGCAAGCCCGGTGGTGGCAAGGAATCCGGAATGGGGCAGGGATCGCAGAGCTTCTCCGACGAGAAGGACGATATCCCCTTTTAACTAACAATTATTGAATGCGAGTCAACTATGGGAACGATGGGAACCACGAATAAAAAACGATCTTTTTTTTCGCAGAAAATTTGCCGGTTTTGCGCCGACAAAGCGGAATACATCGACTTTCATGATGTGAAGGCGTTGAAACCCTTGATTTCGGAACGAGGCAAAATCGTGCCTTCCCGAATCTCGGGCAATTGCGCCAAACACCAAAGGCAATTGACCAACGCGATTAAACGGGCAAGAAACATTGCCCTGTTGCCATTTGCCGTTGAACATTAGTTTTGTCTGATCAATCTCAGCTGAAAGACCTTCTTCTTCCTCTTTTTCTTATTCTGGCGGTTTTTGTCGCGGTTTTTCTTTTTCCGCCGATGGCCGCGTTGCTGGGTGTTTTAGCTCCGGCTCCGTTGGTTTTTGTTTATCTGCAAAGAGGCAAGGTCGCCGGGCTGATTTTGATGGGGCTGATCTTTACGGTTCTTTTCGTATTGATGGGGCCACAGCAGGCGTTGCTCTTTGCGGCGGAATATGGGGTCATGGCGATCATCCTGGCGGAGGCCATCAAAATTCCGCTGAGGATGGAACAGTGCATTTTTCTAAGTGCGCTGGGAGCCATGTTCCTTTCGACGCTTTTGTTGTTCGTCCTGTTTGCGGACCGGGAAGCGTCGTTGACGGAATTTTTCGAGAGCCAGATCCTGAGGCACTTCGAGCAGTCCATGCAGGCGCTTAAAAAGATGGGAGAAAAACCGGCCGATTTGAATGCCATGCAGGAAATGCTCGATCAAACGTCGCGGATGTTTGCCTCGGCGTATCCCGCCTTCATTCTGGTGGGGTCTTTAGTGACCGCGGCGGTCAATTACTTTCTGGTCCGGCTCTTGTGGACCCGGTTTTACGGGCAAACCCTGTTTCCTGCGGAAAAGTTTTCCCATCTGGCCCTGCCGGATTTTCTGGTCTGGATACTGATCCTTTCTTCAGGGTCGCTGTTTTTTCTCGATACGCCGGTTGGGGCGGCGGGGTTGAATCTGTTTCTGGTGGTCATGCTGGTCTATTTTTTCCAGGGCCTGGCCGTTACGGTGCATATTCTGGAAGCCAAAAAGGTGCCGGTATTTTTATGGGTGCTGGCGTTTTTTCTGATATTCATCCAACCCATGCTCATGGGGCTGGTGATCGGTTTGGGAATCTTCGATATTTGGATCGATTTTAGAAAGATAAGAAAAGTAGAAACTGAAAATTTGGAATGATTTTTTATAACCAGGGAGCGACAGGCGAATGAAGTTATTATTAAAAGAAAATGTGGACGGGCTTGGGTATTGCGGTGATGAAGTGACCGTCAAGGACGGTTACGGCAGAAATTATCTGGTGCCCCAGGGCAAGGCGATTCTGGCCACCCCGAAGAATTTGAAACAGTTCAATCATCAGAAAATGATCGTGCAGGGTAAGCTGAAAAAAGTGGTCAACTCCGCCACGGCATTGTCGGATGAAATCGGCAAAATCACCTGCACCATTAAGAAGAAAGTGGGGGATCAAGGGAAATTATTCGGCTCGGTGTCGACTCAGGAAATTGCAGATATTCTTCGCAACGACGGCAACGTACTCGAGTAGGGCAAAATCCACACCGCAGGTGCCATCG
>JAJDBE010000209.1 GCA_029261515.1 Nitrospinaceae bacterium
CGAGTAGACGCTCAAAATCAGCACCGGGAGTTTGGAATGCTCGGTTTTGAGCTGTTTCAGTACATCCAGTGCGCTTTTGCCCGGCATGGCGATATCCAGTAAAACCAGGCTGTAGTCATCTTCGCGTACTTTTTGAACCAGATCATCTCCGTTTTCCACTTCCGCTGCTACCGTGATGTCTTCTGTTTCGGAGAAAGTATGTTTTAACCCTCGCCGGAACAGAGGATGATCATCAGCAACGAGTACTTTTATTCTTTTTGTTTCCCGAGCGGCAATCATGAATGTTCTCGATTTAAATTGATGGTGACGAGAGTGCCTTTATTTGCCTCTCCTTCAATGTCGACTTTCCCGCCCCAGACCAGGGCGCGCTCCCTCATTCCCAGTAATCCGAGGGACTCCATGCTGGATATTTGCTTCGGGTTCATGCCTATGCCGTTGTCCCGAACCTGCAATGTGATGCGACCCTCCCTGTCGGAAAGCCTGATACTTACCTTATCAGCTTTAGCATGCCGTCCTATATTGGTCAAGGTTTCTTGAAAAATACGGAATAATGTGGTGGAGCGATCTTTGTCCAGGATAAAATGTTTGTTGTCGAATTTCAACTCACATTTGACGCCAGTTCGGGCTTCAAACTCTTTTGCCTGCCATTCAATGGCTTCTAAAAGGCCGAGATCGTCCAATATGGGAGGCCTCAGATCCCGGACTAATTTTTTCCCGGCCTGAATCGTGGTGTCGATCAAATTTAACATCATCTGAGTGTAGCGGCATAGTTCCGAGTCTGTTTTGACTAATTTCTTATCCAGTAGCGAAATTTCCAGCTTCACCGCCGATAATACCTGCGCCAGTTCATCGTGAATTTCACGGGACATGCGCGTTCTTTCTTCTTCCCGGACCAATTCGAGGCGATGGTACAGGTTACGTAATTGTTCCCGGGATTGTATTATTTTTTCCTCCGCTTGCAAACGCTCTCCCGCGACACTGAGAAGATGAGCCAGCCCGGCGACCATGTCGTGTTCTTCTTTCAGAAAAGGGTCGCCATTCATGGAGGAAGGGAATTGAGTATAAAAGACGTCCAGGTTCCCCCGCTGTTTTCCATTCAGGGTAATTTTTTCCGATAGTTTCCAGGAGGTTTCGGCAAAAGTTTCAGAAACAAAGGTTTCCCCTTGAAAGTTGACCTTGACCTGGGTGATTTCGGGAAATTGCATTCCCGGGATAATATAGGAGTCCACTTTATCCAGAACGTCTCTCATGTCTTGGGAGGCACTGACAAGCTTGGCGACCCCGTACATGGCGGTGAGTTCCTTGACCCGCTCTCTAAGGGAGTTGAGTAATTCCTGTTGTCCCTCTTCCGCCCGTTTGCGTTCAATCACCCTTCCCAGTTGAGTTCCCACCTGAGCCATGATGCCCAGCATTTTACGGTCTGGCTCGACGGCTTTCGTAGAAAAAAACTCCATGACGCCCACGATTTCCCTGCCGATCAATATTGGAAAGGCGAATCCTGCCTTGACCCCGATATCCTTTGCCTGATTGGCACGGGGGAAATTGAGGTCTTCGGTCACGTCGATGATCCAGCTGGGTTCTCCGCTCGCCATCACCCGGCCAGGAAGGCCAACGCCTGTATCAAGCGGAGTGGCTTCCGTGATTTTACGAAATGTTTCGAATCGCTTGGGGTCTTCCAGGTGCCAGATAGGGGTGGGAACCAGATGGTTTGATCCCCGCTCTGGAAGCAAGTAGAGGTGACCCACGGGCCAGCCCGCATGCGAGCAAATTCGTTTGAGACAATAGATCATTGTGTTTTCGAAATCCCGCGCTTCGTTGGAAGCCACCGCAATGTCCTTGTGCAGTTCAACGAATTCACTTTGCCGGCGCAGCAATTCGTTTGCTTCATCCAGTTGTGCGGTGCGGTCTTGGACCCTTTGCTCCAAATCCTCCTGAGCCTGGGCGATGAGTTTGCCGATGCGGATCTGCCAGAAACAGAGCGCCGCTGTCATCCAGATGGTAATGATCGCCAAGCCTCTATTGGCAAGGACCTTCCAAAGCTCGCCTCCCGGAGGAGAGACATATATACCAAGGACGGTCAGCGCCGTTCCCGCAAGGGCTCCGTAAAGGACGAAACTTCTACTGCGCATACGTAACCCAATGAGAACGATGGCGACATATAAAACTCCATCCGCAACGCCCAATGGCAGCAGCATGTCGAGAAAAAAGATGCCGCTGGCAATGAAGAAAGCCATTACCATAAAACGTGGCTTTAATTTGTTTTCTTTCGCAGCGTCGTTCACGCCGTACCTTCTAAATATTCAATCATGGGATTTATTTGCATCTAGGAAGCTTAAACCATTATTTTTTTATTTCGGGGGATTTCCAGCCTTGCCAAAAAATACGCAAAAATGAGTCAAACTTGTCCTATGGGGAAAACCTTCAATTTATTATAATTGATGCAAGCGGAGAAATCCTAATATTAGATTACATTGGCATTTCGGCAATCCAAAACCGGCAAGAGATTTCGCCGTGGGGCCGAATGGCAATATCCGTTCATTCGCTTCATTTTACGGTTCTCTCACTTTGGGAGGTTATGATGAAATTTAAAATGTTCGCCTTGGGAATGATCTTTTTCTTTTTCAGTCCATCTTTGATATTTGCCAAACAGGAGTTGATGCTCTCAAAGGAACAATTGTTTGATTCGGGACCGGCTTTGGACTTTGGTCATTCCAGAAGCGATTGTTCGGCATTGTATTACGTCGATCTCAATGAAAATATTCCGGACATGCGCCGGGATTTTCGAAACTATTTTTGTGAAGGCATGTACACCCTGACTCTGGACGGTCCACCGGGCACCACGGTGACGTTGTTTGGCGGTTTCTTTTTCGGCAAGGAAAGAGGGTTTCTCATCCTGAAAAAGAAGGATGACCAGAAAGTCTGGCTGTTGCACCTGGAAGAATTTCCGGATGCGCAATGGTTCACTTCCGAAGCGACAAGCAAGTCGGGAGCCTATGAGGCGTACTACTATCCGGCACCCAACTTCAGAAGAAACGTCTCCTCTGTAAAATGGGGGCAATGGTGGAAGGACGCGAATCCTGTCGAAAGCGATGTTGAGGTCAAGTAGGCGCATGCAGCTGGCAATCGTATGAAAATAAGTGAAACCCAGTGCCAATCCATTCTCACCCGGACCTCCGGTTATTTGCGTGAGGTGTCTTCTCATTCATTAAATCCCTATGTGGGCTGTGGGTTCGGACGGTCTTCCTGCGGTGAAGCATGCTATGTGCGATCCAATCACTGGCTCACCAGGGGACGCGATTGGGGACGTTTTGTCGATGTTAAAATCAATGCGGCGGCGGTCTACCTGAAAACGGCGGACAGGGAAAAAACATGGGCCAGGAAAAATAGAGGTTTGTTTTCGGTCTTTTTTTCCAGCTCCACCGACCCCTGGCAGCCGGTCGAAAAAAAGGTTCGCCTGACCCGCCAGTTGCTGACCGTGATGCACAAGTGCTCTCCGGATCAATTGATTCTGCAGACGCACTCCACCGGTCTTCTCGAGGATCTGGACCGGATCAAGTCCTTATCTCAAATCTGCGATCTTCGTGTCCACCTGTCCATTGAAGGCGACCGGGACCGGTTGCCGGGTCTGCCGCCGCCGCCCTGTTCATTGGAAGAACGGATGCAGGCTTTAAGCCAGCTGGTGAATCGGGGAATCGAAACGGTGGTTTGCCTTTCCCCGCTTTACCCCATGCAAACTCCCGATGCGTTTTTTTCAAGATTATCGCAAATGGGAATCAGCGCTGTGGTCATCGACCATTTTGTAGAGGGGGACGGTACCCAGGATGGGTCGCGAACCCTCAAAACCGGGCTTCCGGCGGCAATGGGCCGGGTTGCCCCCGAGTCGCTTGATCTTTCTTATCGTGAGTCGATTGCATTGATTGCAGAAAAATACCTGCCGGTTGGGATTTCCGCCTCCGGTTTTGCCGGCCAGTACACGCGCCATGTCCCGCAGGAAAAGCTCGAAGAGTCGAACGCGGACGACAACGTTTGAATTTTCAGGAAAGGGTTTTAGGGGGCAAGGTGGAAGGAGAGAGGGCGTAGCCGTATCCTCTGGGGGAGGAGAACGGCAAATTACAATCCGTCACTCTTAATTCAAATTCTTTGGCTTGTACTTCCTCAGGGGAGAGGTGCTGTTTTTAAAATTTTCGTCCGATCGTTTGATCAGAGCTTTCTGGGAAATCACCTTTTTTAATTTACCTGCCTGATCGTACACTTTTACTTCATAAACGCGAATATCATTTGTCATTATTGTCTTATCCGTCCCGTAATTAAGATTAAATCTCCTTGTTAAACCGCTTCCTTATTCCAAAGAAGTTGGGGAAAGGGCTTGTCGTGGCAGCAAGCCCTTTCCCCAAGAGGAGGAGAAAGTATTAAATTCATTATAGGGACGTGAAATTAAAAAATTATTAATGCAGAATTAATAAAATTTAATGAAAGAAGAAAGAAGGGAAACAGCGTTCGCTCTAGGGATATCGTTATTGATATCAATGGTTTGGAATGACGATAAAACTTAAACTTATGAGAAATCTCAAACGCAGTCACAGGATTTCCTCGCAAGTCCATGCACCATTTTCTAAGTTTTCTAAAAAATGGCTTTTGATCGGTTTGATATTTACTTCATACGTTGGTGTGATAAGTTAAATGAACGCCCAAATTACTAATCCCAGTCCAAAGGGGAAAGAAATGAATAAAAATGGCAAGCGGTTGTTGTGGGTCCGGGTCGGAATTTTATTCGTCGCGGGCATTTTTTCTGCGCAAAATGCGTTAGCGGACAGCAATGCCGCAGTAAAATCGGGAGACAAGGTCACGATCAATTATACTGGGACCTTTAAAGATGGAACGGTTTTTGACAGTTCGGATAAACATGAAAAACCGCTGATGTTTGAAGTGGGTTCGGGGCAGGTGATTGCCGGGTTTGATAACGCAGTGAAGGGCATGAAAAAGGGCGAAGAAAAAAGTTTTACGCTTCAGCCTGCCGAAGCCTATGGTCCTCATAATCCGCAAATGATTCAAAAAGTTCCAAGGGATCAATTGCCGAAAAATCAGGAACCCAAAGCTGGGATGATGTTGATCGTCGGTACCCCGCAGGGTGGGCAGATTCCTGCGACCATCACTGAAGTGACGGCCAAGGAAGTGACTTTGGACATGAACCATCCGCTGGCAGGTAAGGTTCTAAATTTCAAGATCAAACTGGTCGAAGTGGCTCACTGATTTTTCTCCTTAAAAGAATTGGGCGAAGGAAAGAAATCAGCGACTGTTGAACAAACGTTAGACCTTGAGGGCAAATTTCTTGCCCTCTTTTTTTCAAGCCCCTTTAGTTTGGCTTGTAATCCACCAGCGGTGGTGGCGAGGGAAGGCGATACTCTCCCGCTTTGAAAATCTTTGTAAGACTGGAAGGTTCGAACGGCCAGATTCGCTTGCTCACGTTTTCGGGTTCTTTCCCCCTAAAAATAAGAGAACCGTATTTTCCATAATGAGGGAGTTTGCGGATCAAGCCCGATACACTTTCGCCTGAGTTAACGATCATCCAGGTGACGGAGCCTTCCCGATCCCCTGGCCTTTGTAGCGTGAAAACAAAGCTGTGGTCTCCCCACGAGAAAAGGTTTTCATCAATTACGATTCCATCTTCCGCAAGTTTCACGCCATAACTTTTTAATTGCGGCATCAACCGTTTCGCATACTCGTTGCGCCGGCCAAACACCCATAAACTGCCTTTGGGCACCGTGCTGAGATCGGCGTCGTCCATCAGGTAGCCCTGTACGGTACTTTCTTTTTCCACCGATTGTGCAATCTGATGATAGCCCAAAAGGACATCCGGGTAATCTTCCCGTACGGGTAAAATTTTTGTGGCCGCGGTCGATCCATAAGTTTGCCCAATGCTCGTAGGGATTTCACGACGATCGAGTTTGCGGAAAATTTCCGTGTGAGGATCGACCATCACTTTTCCGGGTTCCTCCGGTAGATAAACCGAAAGTTTGAGAGTTTTGTTCATCATGTCCAATGTTTGAAGCTTGGGAAGCGAGGAGTCCTTTGTCCATATGGCCAACGGGACCTTGATGGGAAAGGCCGGGCCGGACTGTTTTTGTTTTAATTCTATTTGCAGTTCAAACTGGTTTCCCGCCGGGATAATCTCAGCCATCGTCAACTCCAGTTCCGGTGTTCCTATCCGGCGTGTCCAGTGATCAAAAAACGCGGAAAGATCTCGGTTGGAAACCGACTCGAACGATTTTCTTAGTTCGTTGAGACCCGCAAATTGAAACTGGTGATGGTTATAAAATTCGCGAACCGCCTTGAGAAACGTTTCATCTCCTACCTGTAGCCTAAGCATGTGGATCATCATGAGCATCTTGCCGTAGCCGATGGCTTGTGATGCCATGCTGGTGCGGAATTTAAAATCGATTAAAGGGAAATCGTTGGCCTTGTTGAC
>JAJDBE010000210.1 GCA_029261515.1 Nitrospinaceae bacterium
TTCTTCCTGATCCAAAATGGTGAACACCCGCTCCGCGCCCGCAAGGGCTATTTGTAAGTTTGCCATAATTTTAAACAACAGTCGGAGAGGACCGTACAGCATGAACATGGCCACAATGAACGCGATGAAGGTTCCCTGACTCACCTCACCGGAAAGCACCTGACCGCCGCCGTACCACAGCACCACGCCGGCACTCGCCACTCCTAAAAACTCAAGCAACGGAGATATGATCTCAACATATTTCACATTCTTTTTCATGACGGCTAGAAAATCGTCGCTGTAATAATTGAACTTCTCAACTTCCTTGGGCTCCAGGCCAAAAGCGCGCACAATTTTAATCCCGGAGAAAGATTCTAAAATTGTCGAATTGACATTCGCCAGAATCTCCTGCCCCTTATGGCTCAACCGTTTCAACTTCCGCGAAATGTTGGCGATGGGAAGCGCGGTCAATGGAAAGACGATTAAAGCGATGATGGCCCACTGCCATTTGAGATAGAACAACCAGGCCAGCAACCCGACAACCATCGCCCCGTTCTGCATGAACTCTTTCACCATGCGGGTGACCGAGGACTGCATGACCGTCACATCGTTGATGATTCGGGAAATCAGAGTTCCCGTCTGGTTTTCTTCAAAGAATAAAAATGGCAACCGATGAATGTGGGCGAATAACTTCTCCCGCACGGAAACCACCAGTTCCCAGGAAATGCCGAAAATGATGAGGTTCTGGATATAGCTTAAAATCCCCTTGATGAAATACAACCCGACCAGGGCCAGAGGGATCACCGTCAGCATGAAATAATCTTTTTCAACAAATATCTTGTCGAATGTTTTCTGTATGATGGGAACAGGAGAGGTGGCGATTGCCCCTACGATTATCGAAAAGAATATGGCAAGGGTCAGCTTCGGAAGATAAGGCCGGATATATTGGAAAAGACGCTTGTATATCTGGAAGTTCATAAAAAGACGAATATCTTTTGAGGTGTTGCTACTAACCGGAAAAAATCCGGACCAGCACAACTTTTTCGATTCATTTCAAGCACAGGCCCGGCCTGCTGCGAGATCTTTGCATAAGTTACATTTTCGCATGAAAGAAACTATCCGCCAAAACAGCTTGAGGCCAATCCAAACTCGGTAGCACAGCCTTTCCAGACTGTGCATGACGCAGGCTGGAAAGCCTGCGCTACCAAAACCTTTGCGGAAAACCTGAAACGTTGAACTTATCCAAAGGTCTTGTCTGCTACCGGATCAAAATTTACCAAATTCAGGACCAAAAGGACAAGAGAATCTCAGCAGTCACCGCCGCCGCCCCCACCTCCGTCACAACCAGCGGAAAAACCGCCGCCTCCTGAGTCGCCAAACCCGCCGCTACCGGAGCTTCCCCGGCCTCCGAAATCGCGACTGTGTTCAACCGCATAATCCAATTCCCAGATCAACCTATAGCAGTAAAGAAAAAAAGCCAACAATAGCCACTTCCAGTCGAATTGATTCAAAAAGGAAAATTGAACCCAGGCCCAGATAAGCATGGGAAAGGATAGTAGAGTGATCGCGAACCGCATCGGTGTTTCCTAAGATATCTATCTAAAAAACAAATAGTTACCTTATAGTTTAAGGCCACCGGAAGGAGAAATCCAATTTTTGTCGTCTATTTAATGGAAGCTCTTCGAGTCGTTTTTTCAACGATTCCAGAAAAAAAAGCCCCGGCCTATTGGAATATAGACCAGGGCTTATTAAATTTACTTATTTGATGGAAGACTCGAACGAGTTTGCAGCGATCAAGCCTCGACTTCTTTTTTCGGCAGGAAATCCTCAAGAGACGCGCCGTTTTTAATCGCGTCCTCCATCAACTTGACGGATTCGGCAATTCCCGTCTCGCAAACTTCAAGCGTGATTTCCTTGATGTTATTCATCCCGACATAACCCATGACGCGGTTGCGGGTATTGTCGCGCATGAAACCTTTCGGAACCCGCTCGAGGCGTTCGAGAGCTTCTTTGGTCCAGATAAAATCATCGGGATTCAGAGACGCGCCATATTCCATGATTTCCTGAATGGTTTTCTGTCCTCCATTCCCATTGCCGTTTTCTTTACCCTTTCCATTCACATTCTCTTTGATTGCTTTCTCATTGAGAATTTTGCTGGCGAAGGCGAGAGAAATCGCCGAGATCTTCTGGATACGCGCGTTCTTTTCGATACGGGCGCGGGCTCTTCGGCGAACGTGACCATCGGGAAATTCTTCCAAATAATCCAGCGCTTCCTGAGTCCACTTCACTTCCACATCGTCAAACGTGGTGAAGGTGGTGACTTCTTTCTCTTCGACTTCATCCGGCTTGAACTCTTCCTTGTCGATAGGCAGGAACCGCTCTGCAGTCGCGTCACACACACCGCACCGCACCACATCGCCTTTCAGGATGCTTCCGCAACTGGTACATTTGAGGGTGACCTCGTCCGGCGCTTTGCCGGCATGGGCTTCCATCATCTGATCCTTCAGTTTTCCAAGAACTTCGGGTCCTTCCGGGTCCACGCCTTCCTGCTTCATATTCTCGCCGATCTGGCGCATCGCCTGCATTGCGCCGGCAGGAAGAATATTCTGCACCGCCTCGGTGATGACGCTGGAGGTGATCATGCTGTGTCCCCGCTCCAGGGAATACCGGAGAATCGCACTGGTAGCCATGGGGCGAACAAAGCCCGGAATTTTCAGCAACCGCTCTTTGGCTTCCGCCGTCCATTCGATGCTTTCCTCCGCCTGCATGTCGATCGGCGGCTTGAACACCTTGCTGGACAGAAACACATTACACGGAACGAGGCGCAACAAGTTTTCCGTATTGCCGCCGATGTCCATATCGGGAGCGCTGTGCACGCCGATGCGTCCGAGAATCAGCATGTAGGGATTTTCTTCCCTGGCGTACTGCAATACTTTTTCGAATACTTTTCCATCCAGAAGCCGGATGGTGCATTCCATGCCTTCCTCTTCGACGATCTTTTTGGAAATTTCGAGGTGGGCCTGATAGATCTTGGCCAATCCCTTATCGATGATGTCTTCATGCAGTTTTTCCTGCTGTTCAAATTTGAAGACCTTGCCTGCTTCCTTGGTGAGAACCCCGGTGAGGCTGTTGAACATCGCGTAATGAAAATACGGATCAAAGGTAGAGATGATTTCCAGCGGACGATTGAGGTGCCGGGCCATGTCGATGCCGGTTTTTAAGCCGCCGAAAGAATGACCGCTGCCGTCCACGGCAACCACGATTTTTCCGCTCGAAGGTTTGTCCCCATGCAATTCTGGCAGGTTCTTGACCACCAGAGTATCGGTTTGAATGCGGCGGATGACCCGCTCCGAAACGGTGCCGATCTGGCTGTCCTTGATCGCGCCCAAGCCCAATGCGCCGAGGATCACCAGGTCATACGGAGATTCTTTAATGTCCCGAACCAGTTCAATCCAGTTACGCCCTTCCAGAGATTTTCCGACAAAAGGAACTTTCGCTTCCTCGCACCGGCTTTTGGGAACTTCCAGATACGAGTCGGTGATGACTTCCATTCCCTTGGTGATCAGCTGGTCATGAATGTTGCGCTGTTTTTCCAGTTCCTGCTCGTCCTGATACTCTTCAGGCAGACCACTCTCCATCTGCCGAAAACGGACATCGTGCATCTTGGCGGCATACACATGGCTGGCGGTGACGGTGGTTTCCCCGTCTTTCGCAAACTCCAGCGCCAGGTCGATACAGGCATTGGAATAGTCGGAATTATCTACAGGCAAATAAATATTTTTAAACATGGGGTTTTTCTCTCCCTTACAGCTTCCTTTATAAGAAGCCGGTCAGTAAAAAATTACGAAGAATTTATTTTGGATATGCGATAATTTCTGATCATCAAGGGACAGCGGTTTTCCAATCCCTTTGATTGAGGGGAATTCTAGCAAAATAATCCCCGCTGTCAATAAGAAAAGGCCTGTGGTTTCGACTGTATTTCCAATCCTTTACTGCTTTGGTTTTGCCGATCTTGCGCATATCTCAATACTCAAATCTCAAACCCGCTCCAAGTTGCCTTTCCAGGCGGGTTTCGCTGCAAAACCGCCTCTTTTTTTGAGCTTAAAAGCCTTTGAAACTACTTATCCCAAGCGAATTCGCCTTGAGACTGCAAAGATGCTTTGCCTCCTCCCGTATTTTCCGCTAAACTGTTACAGATCCCCGCTTCCGGGATCGAACAAAAATCAAATCCCATACACATTATTTGTAGATTGCAGGACAATAGAGTCTTGTTCCGGTGCGTTCTGCAAAAAATTACGACTTTTTTCCTGCCATTATATATAAATTAGGCGTACCCATAAAACTCCCGGAGGAGGTTCTGATGTTATTCGTCAGTAAAGAGGAAATCACCACTCAGTTAAAAGGTGTCGTCGGTCAAAACAATGGCAGCGTCACGCTGGAAAATGCCGACAAACTGCGCGATCAACTCATCGACACGCTGGTGGAAAACTCGGTCTTGAGTAAATCCAATGATGTCAAAGGGTTTGCGAGATACATTATCAAGTCGGCGGCGCTGGAGCTGGGCATCGTCCCCGCGTCTATTCAAGGGCTGTACGAGGCGATGGGCCGGGGGGAGTATCACGGTTTCACCGTCCCCGCTCTCAACACCCGTGGCATGACCTATGAATTCTGCCGGGCCATATTTCGGTCCGCCCATAAAATCGACTGCGGCGCATTTATCTTTGAGATCGCCAAATCGGAGATCAGCTACACCTTCCAGCCGCCACACGAAGTCGCCCCGGTGATCCTGGCGGCGGCCATCAAGGAAGGGCATAAAGGGCCGGTATTCATTCAGGGGGACCACTTTCAGGTCAACGCCAAGGCCTACGGCCAGGACCCGAAAAAGGAGATCGAGGGACTAAAGGATCTCATCCGTCAAGGAGTTGGCGCCGGATTTTACAACATCGACATCGACACCTCCACCCTGGTCGATCTCAGCAAGCCCAACGTGGTGGAAGAGCAGAGGCTGAATTTCGAGGTCGGCGTGGACCTGACCAATTATGTGCGCGAACTGGAGCCGGAAGGCATCACCGTGTCGGTGGGCGGAGAGATCGGCGAGGTCGGCAAGGAAAACAGCAACGAGGAAGAACTGCGCGCCTATCTCGACAATTTCAACGCACTGATGAAGAAAACCGGAAACGCCAAGGGGATCAGCAAAATCTCCATCCAGACGGGAACGTCGCACGGCGGCGTCCCCATGCCCGACGGATCGGTGGCGGATGTGGAACTGGATTTCGCCACGCTGGAAAACCTCTCGCGCATTTCACGCAAGGACTACGGCCTGGCGGGAGCGGTTCAGCACGGGGCCTCCACCCTGCCCCTCAATTTATTCCACAAATTCCCTGAGCTTGAAACCGCTGAGATTCACCTGGCCACGGATTTCCAGAATATGATCTACGACAGCGAGCATTTCCCCAAAGACATGAAGGAAGATTTATACAAACACCTCAGAACCAAATTCGCCGCTGAAAAGAGCGCCGACATGACGGACGAACAGTTCATCTACAAAACCCGCAAAAAAGGCTTCGGCGAGTTCAAGGCTCAGTTCTGGGGATTGCCCGAAGAGGTCAAGGCCGGAATCGGCAAGGAACTGGAAGCCAAGTTCGACTTCATTTTCGAAAAACTCAACGTCAAGAATACGCGGGAAGCGGTCGATAAAACCGTGGAACTCGTCCCGGTCCAGCCCAACCTCGACGCCGAAATCGCGGCGTGTGAATAACACCAAGCCCTTCACCGCAAAGACGCAAAGAGCGCAGAGAAACCCTAAACAAAAATCCCTCTCCCTCTAGGAGAGGTTAGGTGAGGGGAAATAGACAGGATTAACAGGATAAAACCAAACCCTGTCTTGCGCAAAGACACAAAAAACACAATTAAAATTATCCTTGCTTAAAACGGGATT
>JAJDBE010000211.1 GCA_029261515.1 Nitrospinaceae bacterium
TTCTTCAGAAGACTCAAGAAAAAAGGACCTATCGTTCTACTTGAGGAGAAGGCGCTGACTTCCGCCCGGCGCTGGCTGGCGGAAGGCATCCTGTTCACCACTGTCAGAAACACGGTGATCGCCGCATTATTTCTGCTGGGGTTTCCTCCGAAAACCTTGAGCAAATGGTACCTGGTGGTTCGGTAATCCCTGGCGGGTTACGTGAATACCCTTGAAAATCCGTGTCCAATGGAACTTTAAAAGCCTTGAATCCACTCGAACCAATTCATATAATGAGTCTATACTCGAATCAGAGACACCAACCCGATTTTCCAGGTATTTGACTATGGGCAAAAAATCCAATAAGAAAAATTCTTCGCCAAATAATAAGCGGAAGCTGGTGTTGCCGGGATTTGCCCTGGCAATCGTTTTGGCATTATCCGCAGTTTATTTTATGACCAAACCTGTAGCCCACGTCGATCCTGTGGCTCCGGCAACGGGATTCCTCATCGAAAACCGGCCGGTTCTGTCGCCGGCATTTTTTACCGGGAAAGCGGCGCAGGCTTACAAGATTGCGGCGGAGATCCCCAAAATTCTGGACAGCCAGTTTTGCTATTGCTACTGCAAAAAGGAAAAGCAGCACAAAACCCTGCTCACCTGCTTCACCAACAACCACGGCGCCAAATGTGAAACCTGTATCAACGAAGCCCTTTACGCTTATGAGCTTTACAAACAAGGGCTGACACTGGACGAAATCGTGATCGCGGTAGACAAAAAGTTTTACCGTCCCTATAAAAGCAAAGGCAGCCGGACGCTGTAAAAAATTATTACTATGGAAAATACACTGGACAATAAACCCGTCAGCATTTACATCCCCTACGCTCTTTTGGTCACGGCGCTGCTGTCGATCTATATCATCGCCTTGAACAAAGTCGAACTGGAACCCTTCAAGGTGGAATATCCGGCAGAAGCGTTTCTCGCGCCTTCGTTTGAGTTGGAGTCGCTCTCCGGCGGCAGGGTCAATCTGTCAGACTACCGGGGCAAGGTGGTGTTCATCAATTTCTGGGCCACCTGGTGCAGTACCTGCGAAGTGGAAATGCCTTCCATGGAAAAGCTGTACCAGCGCTTCAAGGACCACGGCTTTGAAATGCTGACCATCAGCGTCGACAAGGATCAATCTCTGATCGAACCGTTCATGAAAAAGTACAACCTGACGTTTCCCGTTCTGCTCGACCCGGAAAGCGTGGTCGCCAAAAAAAATTATAAAACCACCGGCGTTCCGGAAACCTTTATCGTCAACCAGGAAGGCCTCATCGTTTACAAAAAAATCGGTCCCGATGACTGGGCCACTGATGAAATGATCGAATCCTTCGCCAAGCTGGTTTTGGGAACATGATAATGACCAAGTTATTTTCAGCTATTTTAATTTCAGGGTTCTTTTTTATTTCCTATCCGCTGAGTGCGGCCAATGCGCACTCGGGTCATAAAAAGGAACCGGTGATCGAAGAATCCACAGCGGAAGATTCCATCTACGCGGTTGAAGAAAATACCGGCGAAGCCATGACGGATGATGGCGGGTTTTCCAGCTCGCCGCTTTCCCGCACCGATCTGTTTTCCGAGGAGGCTCCCTTGACCTCCGCACCGATGGAGTCCATGGAGCACATGGATCATAGCTCGATGGCAATGGACCATAAAATGCCGGAGGTCGAACTGGCGGAACATGAATGGGTCTCTACAAAACAAAAGGGGTACGGAGTCGCCGCCGGAATCACCATTCTTTCGGGACTTGTTTTTGGATTCCTGAACTTCAAGCGACCCAACGAATAATTTTTTAAAGTGAATTGCCAGGCCGGGCAATTTACTTAAAACCTCAGGCCGGAGGAAGGCAGTCAGTTCACTCATGGCGAACGGTTTACTGGATACCCTGAAAGACCGGCTGGGCCTCAACGTTCTCGACTACGAGGTTGAGGAACACGCCAATTCCATTCCCTATTCGCTCGGGGGAATGACGACCACTTCCTTGGTTCTGCTCGTTCTTAGCGGCTTCCTTCTCGCACAGTTTTACACACCTGACCCGGAACGCGCCAACCAGAGTGTGCACTATTTGATGGATCAGGTTTATCTCGGCTGGTTTTTGCGCGGCGTGCATTTCTGGTCGGCGGAGGTGCTGACGGTGACCATGGTGCTGCATCTCATCCGTGTTTTTCTCACCGCATCGTACAGGGCTCCACGGGAGATCAACTGGTTGACGGGAGTCGCCTTGCTTTTGCTCATGGTGGTGATGCTATTCACCGGCACCGTACTCAAGTGGGATCAGGAAGCCTACGAAGCGCTGGATCATTTTCTTTGGGTGGCGGAGCGCATGGGCATATTCGGTCTGCCCCTGACGGAAAAGTTCGCCCCCGGAGTGCCGCTTCTCAACCGGGTTTACATGGCGCATATCTCCATGCTGCCGATCGTCATTCTCCCGGTTCTGGGCCTGCACCTTTTTTACATGAAGCACCACAAGATCTCCCCGCATCCCGATAACCCTGAAGGCGGGCGCAAGATCAAATTCACCCAACACATGGCCTATCTGCAGCGGGCGGGAGCCGGCGTTTTCGCGCTCATCTGCATCCTTTCTTTACTGATTTCACCGCCTCTCGGCGATAAAGCCATAGCGGGTCTCGAAGTCACCAAGCCGCCGTGGCAATTCGTGTGGCTCTATGCTCTGGAAAATCTGTGGGTGCCGTTCCTAGTCGTCGCACCTCTCGTGCTCACCCTGATTCTGGTGGCGATTCCCTTCGTCGACCGCGGCAAGGAAATCCACTGGAAAAAACGCCCGCTGGCCACGCTCTTTCTCGTGGTTATGGTTGTTGTCATCGTTGGGCTGATCATCTGGGGCAAGGTCACCACCATGACGCACGAGATGTAAGCCTCACTCTCTCGCACCACCGTGTCCACCCCGATAATCATCGAAATCTTGACAAAGCAGGATTGCTGTCTTTGCGACGAAGCCAAAGCCGTCGTGACCGAGGTCATTCAAGGTTTTCCGGTGACATTAAAAATGACGGATATCGAATCCGAACCCAACCTGTTCGCGCAGTACAAAGAGAAAATTCCGGTGGTACGGATCAATGGTGAGGAAAGTTTTGTCTACAAGGTCCACCCGGTAACATTGAAGAAAAAACTTGAAAAAATTTTAATTCAAGAAAATTAAATTCTGGAACGGGATTGACGTTTCGTTCCCCCTATCCAAAACTTTTATTGTCCCCCTTGACGCTGTTGCTGAAGCATTTTCATCAACTTTTGCATATCCGGCATATTTTCACCAGGAGGGCCATCGCCCGCCCCTGGCGGCATAGGCCTATCCCCCGACCCGCGTCCTTGCCGCATCATCTTCATCATCTCGTCCATTTGCTTATTGTCATGCGTTTTCACTTCGATTCCCGCGTCGATCTCGTAGGCTTTTTTCGGGCCGGGATTACCGCGCTCCACTTTCGTGGCGGTCTGGACGATTTTCGTGCCGCCCATGTTGATCTCGGTCCACAAGTTGAGTCCGTCTTGGGTAACACAGGTTAAAGCCCCGGTATTGGGAATTTTCCAGATGCTGCATTTCTCTCCGGCATACTTCGCAGTCTTGCCCGTGTCCCCGCCGCCCATAGAGCGCATGTATTCCTTCCCGGCCTCGACACCGCTTTTGTCGCCTTTGAGTTTCGCGTAATAGTCGTGATTGGGATTTTTCACACGGGTGGCGGTTTTTTTGTTCAAATCGACATTGGTGATCCACTCGCCTTCAATGATGGTTTTTTCATGCGCGGGAAAGGACATGCCCATCATGTTCATCGTCGTTTGACTGACTTCCGATTGTTTGGCACCCCATTCTTTGTGATGACGCACCATTTTCCCGGTCTGCGTTCCCGACACGTCATAGTGAATGGTCGCTTCTTCCACCTCAAACCATTTTATTTTTTTGCCCGAACCGGCAAAGGCAGAGGTCGAAAAGAAAATCGTAAAAACCAGTAGTAAGGCACGAAACATTATTTGTCTCACAAGACTTTCTCCCTTAGCAGGCTGAAATACGCAATGTGGATGACTTTCAAATATAGGACATCGCCGCTTGGCGAGTCAAATTGTTTGCTATAATCCTCAAAAAGCTCATTTTCTCAATGCGGGATTGGCGAAACGATCAGGAGCAAAACATGGTTGAAAAGAAAGCCTTAACAGAGCAGGAATTGGAGCGGCAACTCAAAGCGGCGGCTCCGGAATGGAAGACAGGGAAAAACGAAAAAGGCGTGCCCTACATCGAACGGGTCAAACACGCCAAAAAGTATATGGAAGGAATCGGTTTTGTCCACAAGGTGGCGGAACTAGCGGAGGAAAACAATCACCACCCGGATATATTCATCCACTATAAAAGAATCACCGTCCGCTATTGGACACATACGGCAAGCGGCGTGACTTTAGCGGATGTGCAGATGGCCGGGAAAGTGGATGAATTATTCTAAAAACACCTGTCACCCTTCGTTCTTCGACTAGCTCAGAATGACATAGCTCCGGGTGACAGAAGAAATTTATGCTGAAGCTTCGCTTTCCTCTCTTAAAATATCATCGAGGGTTTGCCGGCGCCGGGTCAGAGTCGCTTTGTCCCCGTCCACCACCACTTCCGCAATGAGCGGTTGCGTGTTGTAGTTGGAAGCCATTGCAAACCCATACGCCCCTGCGCCGCCGACGACCATGAGGTCCCCCGCTTTTGGCATCGGCAATTTACGCGCCACCGGTTCCTCGTTTTCCTGAGTCAGCACGTCCCCCGATTCGCAGACGGGCCCCGCGACAATAATGTCCTGCTCCGGCCCCAGGTCATCGCCGACGAACCAGATGGGATGGTACGAGCCATAGGCCATCGGGCGGATCAAATGACAAAACCCGACATTCGTTAAAACATAATCCAGCCGCTTGCGATTTTCATCATACGTGTGGTTGAGGGAGCGGACCTCGCCGATCAGATACCCGCATCCGGCGACGAACCGGCGGCCCGGTTCGATCTCGCAAATAATTTTTCGCCCGAAATGGCTGTCCAGAACCTTCATCCTTTCGGCAAGGATAGATTTATAGCCGGTGATATCTTCCTGGGGACGGTCGGGATCATATTGGTAAGGCAGCCCGCCGCCGAAATTAATGGTTTTTAGCTCTGCAAACTGTTTGGCGAATTCCACCAGCCGGGCGGTGATACGTTTTAAATGCTCCATGTCGCCGCCGGAGCCAATGTGCATGTGCACCCCGGAGATCGTAAGTCCATACTTTTCGGCAATCTGTTTTACATCGTTCAGATTTTCGTGCCAGATTCCGTGTTTGCTGTAGGGTCCCCCGGTGTTGGTTTTTTTGGAATGCCCGTGTCCCTCGCCCGGATTGATGCGGATGGAAATCGCATTCTTGCCCTTGCCCATCTCTTTCCAGGCCCGGCCATATTCTTCGACCATCCCCAGCGTACCGCAGTTGACGAATATATTGTTTTCCAGGCAATAGCGGACATCCTCAGAATTGAAAAACACGTCGCTGGTGAAACAAATGTCTTCCGGCTTGAACCCCGCGCGTTGGGCGCGTTGCACTTCGTACACGCTGACAGCGTCGATTTTGATGCCCTGGTTGCGCATTTCCTGCAAAATCCGACCATTGGAGCAAGCCTTCATCGCGTAGCGGGTCACCGGTGAAAGCTCCTTGATTTCGGCAATGGAACGGCGAAGCATCTCAAGACTGTATACATAAACCGGGGTTCCGAAATTACGGGCAATCTCCCGGACCTCCACACTTTCTATTTTCATTCTTTTATTCCCAAACAATTTTTATTATGCGCCGCAAAAAACTCACGACCATCCGGCAATTTATAGCATAATTTCCCCAGCGGAAAAAATCCTTTTAAGACATTGGTTTTTGTTTGACATTCAGGACGAAATCGCTAATTTAAACTATCCGATAATAATATTATCGGCCCGCAAATAAGCCGCTCACCCAGAAGGGAACTGTGTCGATGCAGAAATGGTCCACCGAAGAATCCAGAGAGCTTTACAACATTTACGGCTGGGGCGCCGGGTATTTTGATATCAACCAAAAGGGCCATATTATCGTTCAACCGAAATCGAACAGCAAGCATGTCATCGACCTCAAAGATCTGGTCGATGACATTCAAGCCAAGGGGTATCCCCTTCCCGTTCTGATCCGGTTCTCTGACATTTTAAAATCCAGCATCACCAACCTGGCGACGGTGTTCCAAAACGCCATCCAGGAATATGGATATAAAGGCGCCTACAACGGTGTTTACCCCATCAAAGTCAACCAGCAACGCCAGGTCGTGGAAGAAATCGTCAAGTTTGGCCGTCCCTACAATATCGGCCTGGAAGCAGGTTCCAAACCGGAACTGCATGCGATTCTGGCCATCATGGATAACCCTGAAGCCCTGCTGATCTGCAACGGATATAAGGACGAACCTTTCATCCGTCTGGCGCTGATGAGTCAGAAGCTTGGCAAAAAGGTATTCATCGTGGTCGAAAAACTCGACGAACTGGATTTGATCTACCAGGTGGCACAAGAGGTCGGCGTGCGCCCGAACATCGGCCTTCGAGTCAAACTGGTCAGCGCCGGGTCGGGCCGCTGGGCCACCTCCGCCGGAGAATATTCCAAATTTGGATTGAACCCGATGGAACTGGTGGACGCACTCAATATCGCTAAAAAATACGATATCTTAGACTGCATTCAGCTCATCCATTTTCATCTGGGCAGCCAGATCACCAACATCCGTCGCATCAAAAACAGTCTTCAGGAAGTGGGCCGGTATTATTCTGAAATGATGCAACAGGGATGCAACATCCAGTACATCGACGTCGGCGGCGGCCTGGGTGTGGATTACGACGGGTCCCGATCCACCTATCACTCCAGCATCAACTACACGGTGCAGGAATACGCCAACGACGTGGTCTATCACCTGCTGCAAATCTGCGAGGAAGAAAACTTGCCGCATCCCAATATCATCTCCGAATCGGGACGGGCGATGACGGCTTACCATTCCATCCTCGTGGTCAACGTGCTGGATGTCACTTCGTTCCCGGAATGGACCGACCAGGTGCAAATCAAGAAAGAAGACCCCGACGTGGTGCAGGAAATCTATGATGTACTCGAATCCACGTCCAACAAAAACCTCACCGAATCCTGGCACGATGCGGTTCACTCGAAGGAGGAAGCGCAAAGCCAGTTCCTTCTGGGACTCATTTCCCTGGAAGACCGCGCCCTGGTAGAACGAATTTTCTGGGGCATCAGCCGCAAAATCGAAAAACTGGCGACGCGGCTGAAATTCATGCCGGATGAAATCAAAACCCTGAAGACCCGGCTGGCAGACAAATATTTCTGTAATTTCTCTGTGTTTCAGTCGGTGCCCGACTCCTGGGCCATCGACCATGTATTCCCGGTCGTCCCCATCCACCGCCTGAACGAAGAACCCACACGCGAGGCGACGCTGGAAGACATCACCTGCGATTCCGACGGGCGCATTGATCTTTTCATCGGCAACAACCGGGGCACGCAAAAAACCCTGCGCGTGCATCCCATCGAACCGGGAGAATCGTATCAACTTGGCATTTTTTTGATCGGCGCTTACCAGGAAATTCTAGGCGACCTGCACAACCTGTTCGGCGACACCAATACCGTCCACGTCTCTCTCAGGGAAGACGGGTCGCTAAATTACGAGGAAATCATCGAGGGGGAAGACGTCACCGATGTTCTCGATTACGTTCAGTTCAAGGCCGATGAACTGGCAGGCCGGGTGGCGGGGTTTCTTATCAACTCGGTAAAAAAAGGCACCATCTCGCAAAAGGAAGCCGATGATTTTCTCTCCTTATATAAAGAAGGTCTTAATGGCTACACGTACCTCATCAAAGCTGCGGAAAAGAAGGTTTAAGGCTTGCTCATCTCACCCAAAGTTATTCACCTCATCCTTTCGTTAGAATCTCCACCATCTCCTGATGCACGAGTCCGTTTGAAGTGAGAATCTGCCGGTCATAAATCGACCAGTCGGTTCCGTCGAACTTCGTCACCTGGCCTCCGGCTTCGGTCATGATGAGGGACCCGGCCGCCACATCCCAGGCATGCAGCTGGTACTCCCAAAAACCTTCAAACCGCCCCATCGCCGTGTAACAAATATCGATGGCCGCGGAACCAGGACGCCGAACCGCCTGGCTCGCCTTCATGAAATTGCGGAAATGGCCCATATTGTCATCCTCGGAACGCACCACCTCCGGCGTGAACCCGGTCACCAGCAGACTGTCTTTTAGCTCGGAGATGGTGGAAACGGAGATGGGTTCGGAATTGAGCGTCGCGCCTTTGCCTTTTTCCGCGACGAACAATTCGTCCATGCAGGGCGCGTACACTACGCCGACAATCACTTCGCCTTCATGCTCGAAACCAATGGAGGTGCAATAACAGGGGAACCCGTGCGCGTAGTTGATGGTGCCGTCTAAAGGATCAATGACCCATTTGCTGGGCGAGGAAGCGCCCTGGCTGGCGCCGGATTCTTCGGCGAGAAAATCGTGATCGGGAAATTTTCTTTTAATGATGCGGATGATTTCCTGCTCGCATAAGTAATCGACTTCGGTGACGAGATCGAACGTGCCTTTATGCGATATTTTGCCGATCCTTTTTCTGCGCTCTTGCTGAATCTTGCCGGATGCCAGCGCCGCCTCGATGGCGATTTCCACCGCACCCTTCATTCAATCCAGCCCCCGCCGATGATGCAGTCGTCCCGGTAAAACACGGCGGACTGACCGGGGGCGATCGCCATCTCCGGCTCGTCAAACTCGATCAAAGCGCGGGCGTCCGCAAGCGGCGTCACCGTTGCGGGAACGGCGTTGTGCCGGTAACGGATCTGCACGTCGGCCTGAAACGGCTCCGTTTGCGGCAGGTACCAATTGGTTTTGCCAGTGTGAAACTGCGGACGCTTAAGCTCGTTCCTGGGTCCGGCGGTGATCTGGTTTTTTTCCGGGTCGATCTTGGTGACGAAAAGCGGCTCCTTCAACCCGCCGAGGTTCAGCCCTTTGCGCTGCCCGACCGTAAATGAAGGATACCCCTGGTGCTTGCCGAGCACGTTGCCGGAGGAATCGACGATATCGCCTTCTTTGAAAAAATCGCTATCAACCCGCTTGGCAATGAACTTGGAATAGTTGTTGTCGGGAATGAAACAGATCTCATGCGACTCGGGTTTCTCGGCGACGGTCAGCCCCAATTCGTGCGCCAGACGGCGGACGTCCTTCTTTTCCACATCGCCCAGCGGGAAATCCAGCCGCGACAGCTGGTCCTGCGACAGGTTGAACAGGAAATAACTCTGGTCGCGGGAGCGGTCCTTACCGCGTTTGACGGTGTAGCGCCCGGAATCGTCCTTCACAATCGACGCGTAATGCCCGGTGGCGATGCGGCGATACCCAAACGTTTCCGCCTTTTGGATGAGTTCGTCGAACTTCAGTTTTTGATTGCACAGCGTGCAAGGAATCGGCGTTCTCGCCTGCAGGTACTCGGACACGAAATAATCGACCACTTCCTTCTGGAACTCCTTTTCCATATTCAGGATATAAAACGGGATGCCGACTTTCTCAGCGACCCGACGGGCATCGGCCATGTCATCCAGCGAACAGCAGGTGCCGAACCGCTCGTCGGTCTCGGAGCTGTAGTTCCACAGCTGGAGCGAGATGCCGACCACATCGTATCCCCGTTCCTTCATGAGGGCCGCGGCCACGGAACTGTCCACCCCGCCGCTCATTGCCACAACAATTTTTTCTTTATTTTCAGTCATTTATATAAATTATACTAATGTACTAACTTATTATTTGGGTTTCGGCGCTTTTTGGTAAAAGGAGAAGCACGAATCGCCCAGCCGCCGTTCGCGCTGGCGGACCAGTGTACCATATTTCTTTTCCAGAACCGTTTTGTGATAATGCTCGACCACCACCTGCGAGGACTCGGTCAAAAGCCGCGAGGCGGAAAGCGCCGCGAGGCACGGCTCGTAGAGATTCTCGGCGAAGGGAGGATCGACGTACACGATATCGAACCGGTAGCCCCGCTCTTCCAGCATGTGCAGGGCGTGAACGGCGTCGTATTTCAGGAGGACCCAGTTTTTTTGCGCGGAATCAATGTCCTCTGGCCCGAAATGGCACCGCTCCAGGTTGCTGTAGATCAGACTCTGCGCCCGATGATCGTTCTCGACGAACACCACCTTTTCCGCACCGCGGCTCAAGGCCTCGATGCCCATGTTTCCCGTTCCCGCGAACAGATCGAGGAAAACCACGCCGACGAGGTCCGGCCCGACGATATTGAAAAAGGACTCCTTCACCCGGTCCAGTGTTGGGCGGATGCGATCGCCCTTAAAACTGGCCAGTTTCGTTCCCTTGGCTTTTCCCGCGATCACCCGCACAACCCTGCCTCCTGAGGCCTATTTATCAACCGTTTCGTCTTCCCAAAGGCGCGTTCGCCAGCCCAAGGAAAGGGTTGACAGTAAAAAAATATAAACTTATCATGAATCGAAAATCGAGATAACAAACATTCGGGCATGGTCTAATGGTACGACGTCAGGTTCTGGTCCTGAAGATTGAGGTTCGATCCCTTGTGCCCGAGCCATTTTCATATGCGGCCCATTAAAAGAAAAGGATACGATGAATATTTACCGGAATCCATTTATTGTCGGCCTCTGGGCCCCAGTTTATCTTCTGGTCGCCACCTGGTCGACCTCCATGGATTTTCTGATGACGGCCATGTTCATCATGGCGACTCTGGGAATCATCGGGGCCTATGTCACGGACTTCCCACTGCTTCCCGGACTGTATCAGAACGAAGTGGTGCACAAAACCGCTATCTCCTGCCTTATGGGCATGTTGTTTGGGTTGATCCTGTTTTTGCTGAAGACGAGCTTTGGCGGCGCGGATGAAAGTGCGGATTCCAGCCCCATGTCGCCGCAGGGGATGTTTTTCATCACCTGGATGGTGATGTCCGTTCCGGCGTATCCGTTGATGGTTTTTCTCATCTCCAAGGTGAACAAACGCGACCTGGAGGGAGAACAACGAATTCGCGACGAAAAGAAAAAGGCAAGACAATCAAAAGGCGGCGGTCCGCCGATCATGGACAAACCAGGCTTCTAGGCTGCTACGCGGCAAGATAGTGGAGTTCTTCCTCTCCCTTTGGGAGAGGATTAGCGTATAACTATTCTACAAAGATAAAAATCGGCACCAATAGCCGAACCGCAAATTCAATCTATCCAAAATATGGCCCCATCGTCTAGGGGTAAGGACGCTGGCCTCTCACGCCGGAAACAGGGGTTCGATTCCCCTTGGGGCTACTTATTTTTCAAATAGTTACAGACTTTTTGAGAATGGCCAAAACCCATTTGGGCAACCATTGGGCAACCCGAAAAACTTTTTACCTTATTTTCCAAGGCTTTTTGAGAATCCATTTGGGCAACCATTTTCCCCTATTTATCCAACGTTCCAAAGGCTTCTTTCAAAGTCGAATCGTAAGGATGAACGTAGACTTTTGTGCATCGAGAACCTTCAGAATGACCCAACCCTTTACCGATTAATTCCAGGCTGTAACCCGCGTTTCCAATCAGTGAGGCGACAAAGTGTCTCAGGCTTTTTGCGCTGAATTCTGCCAATCCAGCCGTTTTAAAAGCCCTCTGAATGGCCGTTGACACCTGCTTGGAATTTATCCCGTTGAATAACCGCCCGTCAATGTTCCTCACCTTAATCGACCGTAAAAGATCATTCAACCGCTTGCAGATTGGAATCTTGACAGCATTCCCGGTTTTAAAGCGGTTCGACTTTATCCATCCTGTCTCCAAATCAATTTGATCCCAGTTCAAGTTGACCACTTCTTTGATATCCATCGAAGTGAATGCAAGAATCTGGTAAATCATTTCGTAAGTCTTGCCAAATTCCCGCGATTGATCTGGGACAAATTTTTGAACGTGTAAAACTTCCTCCATCGTCAATGCCCTTGATTGTGTTTTCCCTTTATTTTTAAAGTCAATCTCAGGCATTTCAAAAACAGGATTCGCCAATACCAGGATATCCTTTAGAACTCGCAATTCCTTTTTCAAAGTGGATTTTGCAGTTCCTTTACGCTCCCTTGATTTGACAAAATCCCTGATCGTTTCTTCATTGATATCTTCAATTTTTGTTTCCCCGAAAAAAGGAATTAAATGAAGTTGAATAACGATTTCGTTACGGTAGCGAATAGATTCAGTTTTTTTCCGTTCAATCCTCTTTTCAAATTGCTCCCAATACCTGGGAACCATCGTTTGAAATTTCTTCTTTAGTTGATTCGGCTCCTCCCCCCTTTCTATTTGCTCCAGTAAACGGCCCAAATTCATAGCGGCCTTTGCCCGCTCATGCTCGTAAGCATCAAGGGACGTTCCAACCATGCGGCCTTTGAACTTAATAGCCGCAAACCACTTGCCGTTTTTTAGCCGCATCATCTTCGGCTCCCTCCTTTTAACGGCAAGTCCTCTGTTTAGGTGGCTGGATTCTAACATGGATTTTACTGGAAACAACAACTTCGACTTATCCTTCAAAAAGTGAAAAGAGTCTATTCATGAAACATCTCCGTTCTGGCCATCGCAATCAAGCCAAAGTAGTGCATACCCTTCATTGCTCTGGTTGCGGCTTCGCTCATTAACCAATATTCCGGCCTGAGTTCAGCCGCATCATTGGCGTATCCTTCCGCTTGAAGGTATTCGCGATAATTCCGGTTTTCCGCCCAGGCAACGCACAAGGAAGCCAACGCCAGAATATCCCCTGGAATAACCTCACGAACGGAATCAGCGGCTTTGTAGAACTGGTTCCAATATTGCTTTGACCGTTCAGGAAGCCATTCAGGGGGGATGGATAAGTTGATAGGGATAACTTTAGCCTTCATGAAATTACCTTCTTTTTCCGTTGCCTCAGTGCCGCCATCGGGTCGCTTGGCTCTTCGGGCAAATCAACCTTGATCCGTGTCCTGGAAGATGGAGTCATGCCGAACTCAATCGCAAGCTTCAACATATTTTCATGGCTTTTATTGCAAATTTGTAACCAGGGAGACTGAACCGGGAAACCGCTTTGAGTGGTTATCACCAGTCCATCCTTCTCAAGCTTTTTCTTTGCATAAACCCATCGGGCTTTACTCTCGCAATACAGACTCAAGGTGTCCGCGTCCATTTCAGTCAACACGCCCACTCCGGCCAATAACTTGAACGTTTCCTTCCAATGCTTCTTTGCTTCCTTGTTCAAGTGTGCTGGCGGATTGCCAGTTAAAGGCCCTGGCTCAGGTTCTTTGCCACTTGCCCGATCTTTCCGGTAAGTGCCTTCTAACATTTTCAAAGCTGTCGGTTTTGGCTTACGTCCTGCCATAATTATTCACCTTGATAAAATGGGTTAACTTAATACCCCTGAGCTTTCAATTTGACTAAGGAAAAAGATGCCTACCGCAGCCGGTCCTAAGACTGACAGCTGTAGAGATTTTCACCCCCCTACCCTACGCCTTTATTTATAATAACTTACGCGCTTACCGGAACGGCCTGTTTCATTCCCGGAATACTTTTCCTAATCGCTTCGAGTTCTTCTTCCACGTTGTCCACTGCCATCAGCTTCAATGATTCAGCTTTGCCAATCGCTTCACGAATTGCTGATAAAGTTTCCTTCACCTGTTCAATGTTGCTAAAAACTTCCTTCTCACGTTGCATAGTGATTGGGTTGCGTTTGCCCGGACGTTCGCTCACTTGAATCTCCTGAAACCGTAACCGTTCTGCCTTGTCTCTCAGTTCCAGAATGAAACCGTCAATCATGGGGTCTGCTGATTTTTTTAGGTAACGCTCACGATTGCCTATCTCAAGTTCGTATTGATTGGCTTTTGACCGTTTGATCCGTACCGCTTCCGCGTGTTCCCGCTCTGCTTTCTTAAGAGCGTTACGCGCACGCTCCACCTTATTAAAGGCTTCGTCTGCGGAAGTATTTAGTTTCGCCATTTCCTTTAGTTGTTCGCCCTTTATCTTCTCGATGGCCGCAACGGATTCTTGCCGTTTGGCTAGAAGTTCCTCATCCCGCTGTTTGACTAATAACTTCCCCTGATCGCTCTTTAAAAAATAATCGAAAACGTTTTCCATGCCCGACATGATAATTCCTATAATCTGATTGTTTTAAGTAAAGTGAAACCCCGCCGCCCGGTTAAGAGCGACGGGATTCCTGAGGTTATGACCGCGTTTGCAGTGCCACAAACGGACTGATCGTGTCATTGCCCTTGTACGGGGTCAACGCGCTATTCCAGATAGGCTGACCGTCTACCCGGTAGATAAAGCGGAACGCCATTTCATCCTCGACAAATTTGACGTGAATGCTCTGGTCCATCTTGATGCCGCCTTTCTCGATCCACTGATATTCCTGAAGATCGCCAAAGATGATATCGCCAGCGGTTCCCAAAGCCGAAGCCTGTTCAATGGGAACAATCGGACGGCCCATCAAGGTTCCAAACGGAGCCTCGCTCAATCCCCCGGGGGGAAGGAATACCGGAGTTGATGCCGTGCCGCCGATATGACCGAGTTGAATCAATTGCGGCCAGACTTCCTGGTTGATGTACCATTCCGCCGTCCTCAAGCTGGACGCGGGCATTCTGGCGTACATCTTGACGATGTTCTCCGAAATAAGGGTATTGGCCAACTGCCCGGTTTCCTTGGATACTGTAACCAGTGAATTCCCGGCCAAAATACCTAAAGGCTTCCCGGTCCCGTCACCATTGACAATCGCGTCATCGGTCTTGAAGGCGAATTCCTCCGCAAACGCCCGTTGCAGGACGCTACCCAGGGCAACCGCATCCGATAAAAGCTCGTCGGTGGCGTAACAAAGCCCAACCAGTTTTTTAAGCTTCAACTCCATTTGCCGGAATTTAGGCTTTGATGCCGTGGCCGAAGCCGCTTCATCCGCCCAGTACGCCCGGACACCACCCCATCGGGAACCATCGGCGCGTGAGGTTTCATCCACCGCCGGAATTATGATGCCATTGGAATTGGGTGAAATGGGGGTGCGTCTGGTTTTTTGCGCCAACATTGCGGTTGCGTGCACCCGCTCAATAAGCTCGTTTGAAAACTCCGTTTGAACCAAATAGCCGCCGTCCGATGAAACAGCCTCACCAAGCCCGGTGGCCGCCTGATATTTCAAACGCGGGTCCATGACATGCTCAGTCGTCGCCCTGGCAACGGCCTGCAATTGCTGACCGAAGTTTTCAAATTCCTTTTCGGGATCAATGGAACTAGAAATGGGGCTCATCCCGCGCTCCAAGTCCATTTTATCTTCTTCAATCTCAATTGCATTTATCACCGCAACCAAGTCTGATTTAACCTTTTTGTATTCTTTAAATTTTTCAGCTTTTGCTGATTCGTCCGTTTCGGCATCAATTTCGTTTAAAAGACCATGAGCCTTTTCAGCCAAATCCGCTTTTTCCTGTCGAAAATGTTTAATATTTTTCTTAGTCCTAAAATTTGTTTCTTCCATGAAACAAGTCTCACTTTCAAAAATAATTTTTATAATTTAATTTGGAATGCTTTGCCAGCTATCGAAGCCTGGGTTGATTGTTTGCGATGTACTCCGCCCGGAAACCTGCATCCGGGAAAATTGTTAAAAGACACGCGGGACCCGGTTAAAAGTCCCCAACCAGGGCGTCAGATTTCCAACTTGTAGACAAAAAAACCGGACCCCGCGCTTTCCACCTAACCCAACCTGGAACCTGAGTGGAGGAGCGGCATTGAGGCAAAGAAGAAAATCCCCAATGCTGAAAATCTCAG
>JAJDBE010000212.1 GCA_029261515.1 Nitrospinaceae bacterium
ATCTGACGCATGTCTATGACCAAAAGGGAGATGGCAAAACCGCAATCTCCCACGCCAAAAAGTGGGAATCTCTAGCTATAAAAAAAGGCGACATCGTACAAGCCAGAAAAGCCGCCGAACTCATCCACAAGCTGAGGGAAAAATACAATGCAACCATCACACAATAAATCACTACTCTATTCGGGTTGGCGAAGCCTGCCATTTAAGGGACTTTCCTAATTGCCAATTGTCCTGACATCGGCACTCCGACCCATCCGCCCACTTTACAAGCCGAAAGCTTCCGATATGCCCCCGCTCCCCTCTTTCAGAAAAAATCCCTGTTGCCCTTTGAGAAAATTGGCGTTATAAGAAGCTATGGATTGGGTTTGACTTTGTTTCCAGGGCCTTGATAGACTGTGCACGCTTTGAGGTTATTTCTCGCTATTGATATTCCGAACTCCGCCCGGGAAAAGATCATCGAGATTCAGAATCATTTTAGGACCCTGAACCTGGACGCCACCTGGGTCAAACCGGCCAATATTCATCTGACAATCAAGTTTTTGGGCGACACCGATCCAGCGTTGATCCCAAGGATAAAAAATTCCATGTCGGCAATCGCGAATGCCACACCTCCTTTCCAAACCCTGTTAGGAAACGTCGGCGTGTTTCCCAATCTTAAGCGTCCCCGGGTTTTGTGGGTGGGCCTGGAAGACCAAGAGGGACATCTCGCCCGATTACAAAAACACATGGAAAAAGCAATGACCGCATTGGGATTTGCGCCCGATAATAAAGCATCCGTGCATCACTTGACGTTAGCGCGTATGAAGTCCACGAAAGGAAAAGAACGTTTAAAGGAAAAAGTTGAATCGCATCCGCAGATTGAAGGGGAACCATTTGATGTCTCCTCGGTCAAGCTGATCAAAAGCCAATTAGCGCCGCAAGGCTCTGTTTATACCGTACTGGAAGAGTTTGTACTTAATCGTTAAATCAATATAGGTAAAACAATTCACGCAGCTTGAACCGTTCAGGCTAAGGAGGAAGTAATGGGGGCAGACGATAGAGAAAAGGCCTTGGAGCTGGCTTTCACGCAAATCGAAAAACAGTTCGGCAAGGGATCGATCATGAAACTGGGCCAGGCGGAAAGCCAGAAAGGCATCCCGGTCATTTCCACAAGCTGCATTTCCCTGGACAGCGCGCTTGGCGTGGGCGGCGTTCCAAGGGGCCGGATCATCGAGATTTTTGGGCCGGAGGCGTCAGGTAAAACCAGCGTCACGCTGCACATCATCGCCGAGGCGCAAAAAGCCGGAGGCGTGGCCGCCTTCATCGACGCGGAACATGCTCTGGACCCCAAATACGCCAACGCTCTGGGCGTCAATCTGGACAACCTGCTCCTTTCCCAGCCCGACACGGGAGATCAGGCTTTGGAAATCGCGGAAGTTCTGGTGCGCAGTGGCGCGGTGGACGTCATCGTGGTCGATTCGGTGGCGGCTCTGGTTCCCAAAGCGGAACTGGATGGCGATATGGGCGATTCGCACATGGGGTTGCAGGCGCGGCTGATGTCGCAGGCCATGCGGAAACTGGCAGGCGTCGTCAACAAATCGCGCACCTGCCTGATTTTCATCAACCAGATCCGCATGAAAATCGGCGTCATGTTTGGCAATCCTGAGACCACGACCGGCGGCAACGCGCTTAAATTTTATTCTTCCGTCCGGCTCGACATCCGCCGCATCGCCGCTCTTAAAGATGGCGACCAGGTCATCGGCAACCGAACGCGAGTCAAAATCGTCAAAAACAAAGTCGCGCCGCCGTTCCGGGATTGCGAGTTCGATATCCGCTACGGAGAAGGCATTTCCAAGATCGGCGACCTTCTGGACATGGCGGTGATCCATAACCTCGTCACCAAAAGCGGTACCTGGTTCTCCTACAATGAAACCCGCATTGGGCAAGGACGTGAAAACGCCAGGAAATTCCTGAAGGATGACCCCAAAATGTATGCGGAGATTGAGCGGCTGCTCCGGCAAAAACTGGATCTGCCGGTTTCCGGTGAAGAAAAACCGGCGGCGGTGGAGGAAGAATCCCAAAATGGCAGAGGGAAAAAAACCGCGAAAACCGCTTAATCTGATCTAACACTTGATGCCCGATCCGGAAGGACTCAAAAAAACCAAAGCCGCCGCGCTAAAATATCTTTCCTACAGGGATCGCAGCGTACATGAAGTTGCCGAGCGATTGGCTGAAAAAGATCACTCCCAATCGGAGGTCAAGGAAACGATCGCCTGGCTGAAAAAACTCGGCTACCTCGATGATGAGCGGTTTGCCTTACACTGGGGCCGAAGCCGGATTGCCGCGAAAAACATAGGCGAATACCGGCTACGGAGGGAGTTGTCGCAAAAAGGCCTGACTGCCGACACCGTCGATAAAACCGCACAGGCTTTATACAGCGAATTCGATGAATGGGAGCTTGCCCAGTCCTGTGCGGAGAAAAAACTGGCCCGGTTGCGGGGAATCGCCCGCGAAGCACAATACCGGCGATTGGTACAGCACCTGCAACGCAAAGGGTTTTCCTCAGACACGGTATTTAAAATGGTCAACAAGTTACTGCCCAAAACCGCGACTCCGGAAACAACAACTCAGGAAACCCAACCTCATAATGACTAGCAAACCTGAAGCGCCCGGATCACCTCTTAGCTTTTAATCTCTATGGAATTCCTGCTCTCCATCCCCTATCCCGTGGCCGTTTTAAGCGTCTTCTTATTCGGGCTTTGCATCGGCAGTTTTTCCAACGTCTGCATCTACCGCTTGCCGAAAAAGGAATCGGTGGTTTTTCCGGCGTCCCACTGCGCTTCCTGCAACACGCCCGTTCAGGCTTTGGATAATATTCCGGTTTTGAGCTACCTGTTGCTGGGTGGAAAGTGCCGCTCCTGCGGAGAAAAATTTTCTGCGATTTATCCATCGATCGAAATCGTGACGGCGCTCCTGATCACCGGAGTTTTTTTTAAATTCGGTATTTCCTGGGAATTTTTGATCTACGCGATTGTCTGCCCAACGTTGGTGGTGATCACCATGATCGACTACGAGCACCAGATCATCCCCGATCGCATCACACTGCCAGGCATCGTATTCGGCCTGGGAGCGGGGACGTACCTTGTCGGCATCGTCGATTCACTTTTCGGATTCTTGCTGGGAGGCGGGTTGTTTTATCTCCTCGCCATTCTCAGCCGGGGAGGAATGGGAGGTGGTGACATCAAATTCATCGCCGGAGCGGGAGCGCTGCTGGGATGGCAAAAAGTGCTTCTGGTTATTTTTTTGGGAGCAATACTCGGCTCGGCCATCGGTTTAATTCTCATGGCCGCCAAGAAAAAAGATCGCAAAAGCCTCATTCCCTTTGGACCCTTTCTGGCTGTGGGAACCCTCATCACTATTTTTTTTGGAGACGAACTCATTCATCTTTATACGGCACTAGTAGCGCAGCCGATTTAAAATTTTGCGGACACATTAAAACCATTCATCCACCTTAAAGGTCCCCGTCATGGAAAACGAAAACACCAATCAAGAAAATACTCCCGCAGAAAACTCAGTTAAAGATGCTCTGGAGTTCAAAATCTCTCAGTTGACAAGTTCCGTAGAAACGCTTTCCTCTGAACTTGAAACCATCAAGCGAAATGTGCAAAAGCGGAAAAGTGAGAACACCACGCTGAAAATCCTGTTTTACACCGGGCTCATCGTGCTGCTACTGGGATTTCTGTACAGCAACTCCACTCTGCAACGCGCGCAGATGGATAGCCTGGAATCCAGCATCCATACTCTGAGAACCCTGATGAATCGGGAAATTCTGTCGGTGCAGAAAAACATGTTCGGCCAAATCGGGCAACTGGAGAAACACATCATCGAATTGTCCGATGTTAATTTTCAAGGCACACTCGATGGATTGGACCTGGCCTTATCCAATTTGGATGCCAAGGATGAAAAAACCCTTCGGCTCATTGAACAAGTCAGAAAGGATTCTAAAGGGTTGCGCGAAATGTATTCGGACTATAAAAATTCCTTATTGAATCAGGGCAAAAAAACAGGCATCCACCCGCAAGATACTGAAGAGCCGGAAACCGGCGTAGAGGATATTAAAAATGAAGAGCCCGCGCTGCCTTAATCCCTCTCACCCTTAAGCAAAAATTTCCTCGATCTCCTGCTTCTGCTCTGTGCTGGGTTGCCAGCCGATGGAACGCAGGTTTTCTTCCATTTGCTTTTCGTTTTTGACTCCCACTAGGGCGGTGGTCACTCCCGGTTGGCGGAGCACCCAGTTGATAGCCGTCTGACCACAGGTCTTGTCGACCTCTTTCGCCACTTCCTTCAACCGGTCCACTTTGTCGATATTCTTTTCGTACTCCTCCCCGGTGAACGTGCCGATGATCCCCTTGCTGCGCCAATCCTTGAACTTGGTGGATTTTTGGTATTTCCCTGTCAGCACGCCCGATGCCAGAGGACTGTAGACCACAATGCCGATATTGTTCTCGATGCAAAACGGCACGGTTTCTTCTTCGATGGACCGTTGCAACAAACTGTATTCGGGTTGCAGGGAAACAAGCGGACCGTATTGCAAACACTCCTGCATCTGTGCGACGGAATAGTTGCTGACACCTATGTGGCGGATCTTTTGTTTCTCCTGAATTTCCAGAAGCGCTTCCATTGTTTCCTGCGCCGAAGTCGTCACATCCGGCCAATGCACCTGATAGAGATCGATGACATCCGTCTGCAAACGTTTGAGACTGTCGTCGATTTCTTTCAGTATGGAATCTTTTTTCGCATTTTTGGCAATCGCCCCCAACTGCGGCTTGTCCCACACCAGTCCGCATTTGGTCGCCAGAATCACTTTGTCCCGGACGGGTTTTAGGATTTTTCCTATCAGTTCCTCGGAGTGACCGAATCCGTATACCGGCGCGGTGTCAAAAAAATTGATTCCGAGATCGAAAGCCCGCAAAATCGCTTTTTCAGAGGAGGCATCGCCCTCTGTTTTCCAGAACGGAGGACCGCCAATCCCCCAGGCCCCGAACCCGATCACCGAAACTTCCAGGTCGCTGCCGCCCAGTTTTCTGTATTCCATGCTTTCTCCTTATCAATTCAATCATCCGGGACCCCTGCCTGGGTTCACCGGGCTTGACTTTCCTGTGCGTGAAAAATACATTATATGTATAGTTGTATCAGACCCAAACCTTTTTTGCTGGTCGCTCATGCGTAAACCAGCTCCTCACGAAGGAAAGGAGAGGTTCGGTTAAAAATGTTCAGGCAGTTCCCGTTACCTTGTAACCGGGAACTGCCGATTGCAAGAGTCAGTTACAGCAAGTTCGCCCTCCGCGTAGGAGTTGACCCCCGCGAAACTGAGCGCAAATCTTTTAACCCCAGGTTCTATAATAAATGAAATCCCTGTTCCGCGTCCTTGGCTATTTGAAACCGTATTCCGGGTATGTCTACCTGACCCTGTTTTTTGCCGTCCTCACCACCCTGCTGGACCTTGTGCCGCCGTGGCTGATTAAAGTCATCATCGACGAACTGGTGGAGGGACAGGACACTTCCTGGATCTACTGGGCCATCGGCGGTCTTCTGGCGTCTTACTTCGCACGCAATTATTCCAACTACAAACGCATCGTGGTCAACAACAAGGTCGAGCAAAGGGTCGTGTTCGATATGCGCTCGCAGGTTTACCGCGCTTTGCAGAAACTGTCCCTCAACTACTTCGAAAACCGCTCGACGGGAGAACTGATGTCGCGCGTGAACGACGACGTGAACTACGTCGAGCGCATCTTTATCGACGGCGTCGAGCAGGTAGTAACCGCCGTGCTGACCTTGATCGGCATCAGCATCATTCTGTTTTATCTGCACTGGAAACTGGCCCTCGTCTCGCTGATCCCGATTCCACTGCTCATTTACGGCGCCAGCAAATACACGGTCAAGGCGCACAGCCTGTATCACCTGGTGCGGGAACGGGCGGCGAAGATGAACGCCGTTTTGCAGGATTCGATTTCCGGCATCCGCGAAACCTTTTCCTTCAACCGGCAGAATCACGAGATCAAACGTTTCAACCAACGCAGTCAGGACTACTGCGACGGCACCTTAAAGGTCATGCGCCTTTGGGCGTTCTATTCACCGTCGATGATGTTCCTCGGTTCGCTGGGAACGGTGTTCATTCTTCTTTACGGCGTGGGGCTGGTGCAGAGCGGCGAGATCACCGTCGGCTCGCTGGTCGCCTTCATCGGTTATCTGGCGCTGTTTTACACGCCGATCAACCAACTGCATTCGGTCAACCACATGTTGCAACACGCTCTGGCCTCTAGCGAGCGCTTGTTTGAAATCGTTGATGCGGTTCCCGATGTCAAGGAAAGTCCGGAGGCGTATCTTCCTTCCACCAACGTGCAGGGGGCGATTGCCTTCGACCGGGTGCGCTTCTCTTACATTCAAGGGAAGCCGGCGATCAAGAATATTTCGTTTGCAATTCAACCGGGGGAAGAGATCGCCCTGGTGGGGCACACAGGAAGCGGTAAATCCACCATCGTCAAACTGCTCATGCGGTTTTACGATGTCGAGTCCGGCGTCATCCGCATCGACGATCATCCCATACAGGAATTGAAACTGGCATTTCTCAGGGAGCAGATCGGGCTGGTGTCGCAGGACCCGTTTCTCTTTAACGGCACCGTGGCGGATAATATTCTTTACGGTGACCCGGAAGCCGACCGCGACCGGGTGATCCGCGCGGCAGAGGCGGCCCATGCCGACGACTTCATTCAGAAATTGCCGAACGGTTACGATACCTTGATCGGCGAACGCGGCGTCAAACTTTCCGGCGGCGAGAGACACCGCATCGCCATTGCGCGCGCGTTTCTCAAGGACCCGCCGATTCTGATTCTCGACGAAGCCACCGCCACGGTGGACACCGAGACCGAAGCCAAAATTAAGGATGCCCTCAATGATCTCATGTCCAACCGCACAACGTTGGTCATCGCGCATCGGCTTTCAACGCTGGAAGGAGCCGACCGCATCCTGGTGATGAAAGAAGGCCATCTGGTGGAAACCGGCACGCACGACGATTTGATCGGCAGGGATTCGGAATACAGCACTCTCTTCCGCAATCAGGTGCATTTATAAATCAAGCGAATCGAGTGGGGGTCGTTTGAGCTGGATTAAAATTGTTGCTCTGACTGGTCTGCTCTTGTTTCCCGCCAACTTTACGTTCGGCGGGGAGGCTTCGCCGCGCGGGACTCCCGCCCCGGCTCAAGCGGAGGATTGCGTTCAGGACAGAGCCACGTTTCCCGCGCCCTACGAAATTTACACGCAAACCAATCCCCTGCCGCCCACTGCGGAGAATCTTTCAGCCGGGAAAAAGCTTTATCAGGACGAGGCCAAACCGGTCCACTGCGCTCACTGTCACGGTCTTCTCGGCAAGGGGAAAGGATTGTCGGCAAGTAGAATGCAGGTAAAACCAAGGGACTTCACCTGCCGGGCGATGATGAAAAATATTTCGGATGGGCAACTGTTCTGGATCATCAGGAATGGATCGGCAGGAACCGCTATGTGGGGATACACCAATACTCTTTCGGACAAACAGATCTGGCAGATCGTGACCTACATCCGGCAGTTTTCAGAACCCCGGCATCACAAAGCGGATCATTCGAGATAAAAAGCCAGAGTATACTTTTATGCCTCAAAATTTGGCGAGGTTAAAGCAACTTTCTCAAAATCCAATTTAAACTCCCTGTCATTGATTTTTGCTTGGAATACTTTTACATGAGAATATCTTGGGTATAAAAGATTGTGACGAATTACATCCCTGTCATTTTTTACCATTTTACACCCAAGGAAAATTGCTTCAATTTCCTCAGGATTAAATCGGCTATCATCATATAATTTTTCTAAATTTCTAGCTCCCCCAATACAGCGCCATTCTTTTTCATACGACCAGTGCTCGCTTTTAGTATATGCAAAATTAGTTATATTGGGCTTTTCTCCTATTTTTAAAAAATATTTAGCCAAATCTTCTAATGCACCTATGCGTGGAAGTTCTCTTTGATATATTACTGATGTAGCTGCACAAAGGGGGGTGTCTAATTCAGGAATACACTTAATTTTTACTACTGCCCCTTTATGTGAATCTGCGTAATGTGCCCACATAAGAAGGTTATCGTTTTCTTCCGCCACACAAAATACCCGATCCTCAGCTAAATGCTTTTCTATTCTCAATTTTTCCTCATCTCTTAATTCAAATTTGTAGTCAACCATTTCTTTCCTATATTCCGATACTACCGTCTCAACATCCCCATCATTTATATCTCCCCTCTGATATGCATTTCTAAAGTGTAATAATTTCGGGTCTATAGAACCAAATATTTTAATCTCTGGGGTTTTAATCAGTACTCTGTAATTTTTTATTATGGCTTCGGTCAACTCATTTTCTGATAAGCCAAATGGATCAACCTGCAAATCAAAAGGATCATTAAAAAGGAGAGGTGAACTCCAACGCATGGTTTGAAACTGCAGGATTTTTATTAAAGTGCTTGCAGAAACATATTTATAGAAATAATCCTTATCATGTATTTTCATAAGTTTTGCTTTCCCGAAACTAAATCCGGTAAAACCCAACGACCTGAGCCGCTCAATTTTGGGATTTTCTGGGTGGGTTGAGGAACACAGGTGGGCCATTAATCTGATTTGATCTCTTCCTCGGCTTTCTTCTTGATTTCCTGCCTCTTATAGACCTTCGCGGAGTCCTTGACCTTCTCGTGGTAGCGTTTGGACTGGAGTTGTTTCGCGGAAACTTCGGCCTCGATCTCGGCTTTGGTTTTTAGTTTTTTCTGCTTTTTCTTTTTCGGCATGATTAAATTTTTGCGGCGGCGGTCGAGTAGGATGGCCCCCGGTCAGGACCACTGTAATTATTTCTTCACCTTTGAGTGGAGCGATAATACCGCTCCAAATCCTTGATCGACAGCATGCCGACAATTTCTCCCTTATCCGTCACGGCCACATGGCGGATCTTTTTCTCTTTCATCAGGTCGCTGGCTTTTGCCAGGGAATCTTTTTTATCCAGCGTTAAAATAGGCGCCGTCATGATGCTGGACACTTTGATGACACTGGGGTCCCCGTCTCCTCTTAATACTTTATGCATCCAGTCGGCTTTAGTGATGATGCCGACGTATTTCTCATTTTCTTTGACCAGCAGCGCGCCAATGTTATGGGTGTACATGTACTCGACGGCATCGTGACCGCGGGAATCCGGTGTGGTGGTCAATACGGGAGCACTCATGTAGTCGCCAA
>JAJDBE010000213.1 GCA_029261515.1 Nitrospinaceae bacterium
GGTTGTCCTCTACAAATAGCCAAAGGGGCATTGTAGAGGTTTTTGCACCGTTCAAATCGGTGACACCCATGATTCGATCAATTTCTTCGATCATTCAAAGGGTTATGTGGGAGGGATCTGACAACGTTGGGACACTAGTGAAGGGTATTATAATTTATGCCTGACTATGCTCAAACCTATTTGCAACTTCATTGTCAAATTCATCGTTTGGGGTATTCAAAAGATGATATCCAGTATCTGCGTCGAGTGTATGAATTCGGCATGCAGATATTTTCTGGCTATGTGCAAGGGTATGGAAAATCGTTCTTGTCTCACGGTACAGGAACAGCCAGTGTCCTGGTATCTTTGAAAACTCCAATCCAAGTGGTCGCTGCTGGACTTATTCATAATATTTACGAGGGCACAAATTTTGGTGATCGGAAAACAGGGGTTGTCCCTGAACACCAAAAAGTCGTTATCGGAGTCGTGGGAAAGGAAGCCGAATCCTATGTGGCAACCTTTAATACATTGTGTTGGAGTCCTGATATATATGTTTCTATCCGTGAGCGGTTAACAAGCTATGATCATAGCCAAAAGACGGCTGTCTTACTTCATCTTGCCGATCATGTCGAACATAATTTGGATCAGGGAACTCTCTATTTTTTTAATAAAGAAAGTGCATGGAGAAGAAAAAATTATGTTGTTCTTGCTGATATGGCGATAATCCTTGGCCATCCGACGTTAGGAAACGAAATCCGTCGTGTTCATCAAGAACATGAAGGAGTGCACCACCCGGATGAATTCAAGCCTCTTCACACGCCACCTATTAAAAGGAAACTGGTCCCACGTTCTTGCCGGAGGCGTTATTCCTGGAAATCGAAAGAAGAGTTTGGCGGTTGGCTTCAAGGTTTTCAACTGGCCACGTTTCCTTTTTACAGAAAAATGCGCCCAATGTTAAAAACCTTGAGAAATTGGTTGTTGCCTATGTAACGAGGGCTGTATCGCGGGAATGGCAGTAAGGTCGGTCAGAAGGTTACGCACGATTGCAAGAAAAAAATGCTGGTTTAGTTAGCCATAGAGTTCGTAGGCTCGATCATAGTTGATCCGTTCTGCCTGAATGACTCCATTGCTAAGATCTTTTCCGTTAAGATTCACCCACAGGTTCGATGCGCCGTATTGGTTCGGATCAACTTTTTCAAGTTTAGTGCTGAACAAGTAGGAGTCGTCTGTCATGGCGGTTAACCAATGGACATTATTTTTATCATCTGAGTGAGAATTCCATTGTCCTGCTTTGGAGAGGTGGTCTGATGTCTGGCGAATGTGGAAAACATTTTCATCGTGATGCAATCGATCAAATTGCCTGACATGAAATTCTCCAGAGAGGGTTAAAAATGCGGAAACCATGTTGAGGTGGGCATGTGGCAAAATCGAAGCGCCTTTGGGTACCTTGGTTGCTTTTGTTTCAACCACCATATTAGCTGGTTCACCTGTTTCTGGCAGAAACTGTACATGAGTAAATTTTCGACCTTGCTCAATATAATCAAACGCGGAATTATTGATCATCTGTCCAAAATCAATGCTCTTCAATAGCCTGTCGAGGTCCATGCTGCCATAGAGTTCATCCATCCCATTCAGCCACGCCAAGGCAGTAATTTGTTTGTTCAGCAAGGCTCGTCCTAGGGAATCTAGTCGGTGAGTCCATTCTCTGATATCGATGGAGGTTGCCAAGCGATTCATTGGTTTGCCCGGTACCCCAAGGGGCAAGAGTCATGGAAAAACCTGCTAGATTTACGCATGGCTGATTACACGGCTGCAGCTGTTTTCCGGATTGCTTGTTCCCAGGCTTCAGTCAGGAGGACTTTATGCTGTTCAATATCGCATTTCTTGGCGTTGTTGAGACCAGCTTGCCGCATTTCATCAGGATAGGGCTGTGTTAAGATCGCTGGCAGTTCTTCAATGCACTGAAAGAGGTAGCCGCCTCCACCCAAAAATTCAAGTTGCTCATCACGTCGTCCTGGTAGCTCTTGCCAGCACACTCCCAACCCATTGGCCTGGGCCTCGGCAATGGCTGCGGGAAGCCCGACCTTGTTCAAGGTTGGATCCGAAGGGTACACGAACCAATCGTAGTGAGGATATACGTCCGGCATGTCATCAGGGTCTTTATAGATGATGTTCACTGGGTTTTTAGCCTGCTCATTATAGGCCTGTGTCGTCGCGAGGTGAGGGCCTTTGGTATAGAGGTCGAAAGTGAGGCCACTCTCTCGCATGCGCATGGCAAGATCAATAAAGTCGGAATGTGCTTTTTTCGGAATGGCGGGTCCGGCGCAGGCAATTTTCCCGGTTGGAGCACGATGATCGGGCTTAAAGAATCGTGAAAAATTCACCACGGGCCAACAGGGAACCACTTTTTCAGGTCGAAGTCCACTCTCCACAAGATAGTCTTGAAATGCCGGGAAGGCTAGGACCCTCTTACACCAAGGGCTATTGGCGGCATCGCACAGAGCGTCAATTTTTTCTTGAGGTTCGGAAAGGATATCCATGGAATGTGTTCTGATCGTAAATGGAATCTTGTGGCGTTCTCCCAGAAAATTCAGGAGTAGCCCCAAACCAAAGTAGTGCGCGTGCATCACGTCAGGCTTAAAATCCTTAATGATGGCATCTACTTCTTCGATAAATTCCTGTTGGTGTGGGGAGCTGAATTCACGATTCACCTCTTCGATCGGTCCGTATACGAGGGAAGTTTCGTTATATTGAATCAGGGTAAAGGGAAAGGCGTCCTTGCGAGGATAGCCAGACGGCCAGAGGGTAATGATCTTGAAATCATATTGCCCGATTAAACTCCGAATTTCCTCATGCATGTAGGTTTCAGAGTAGTTCGGGTAACTATGAATAAAAATAAGGATGCGTGGTCGGCGTCCTCTAATCAAGTTTTTTAAGGGCTTGGTTGAAGCATTGCGAAGAGTTGAAAGGACGGTGCCCAATGTGTCCAAAGGCGAAGTCATCATAATATTACCCCCTGATTGGGTGTTCAAGTGAATTGTGAAGTTGCTTCCCAGATTGTGTGCGAAGGCTACGCCACCTAAAGGGTTTTATGAGGTTATTTTTACAAAAATAATGGCTATGGCAAGAGAATAATTCCGTGGTAAGGTGTTTCCGTTTAGCAGGGGTTTTCTTGGTCATGAAGCAATGCCAGGGTTTCGGCAGGGGTAGAGAAGACAAACCTTTTTCGTTCGGGATGCTCAAAAATTTCCTGTAAACAGTTATCAACGGGTGTAAATGACCTACCTGTCCCGATGCTTGAGCGTATGGCAAATGCCAGATAGGGATTAGCTTGTACGGAAATGGCGCGATCAAGCATCTTCTCAAAGGTATTGGGGGCTTGCCAATTTTTCCACATGGACAAGGGGGTGTTTTGCAGGCGATTGCGAAACCCATTTTCCCGTAGGCGGCGCCACCTACCCGGAATATTTCTCCCAAGTTGCAGCGATCCCGAAGTGAGTGGCAGAATTTTCAATAGCCGTGAACCATTGCTCCCGGTTTTCAGAAAGTCCTCTTCATTTGGTTCATAGGGAATTCTGGGAACCCGACAATAGTCTGGGCGACTACCTGTCGAATGCCCTTCTCCAAGCGTGCCAGGGTGGTATGATGGCAAGCCAGGCTCCACTGTCATTTCATACCGTATCCCTCTCTGCTCCAAAAGATTGATTGTGGGGGTGTTCATCCAAAAATTTCCGAATCGAAACGTTTTGCATAGTTGTCCAAAGGCCTTAACGTGGGCGTTTATCGACATCTCCACACAATAATTCACCCAATCTTGGTTTCCTAAATCCTCGAGCCATTCTTGCTGGTCGTTGATCCACCTGTACGCATGGGTATGGGTTCCAAGCTCATCCCCGTGATGAGCCATCTCGTTAATAAAACCGGGATAACGATCGACTGCCCATGTCGGACTCCCATACGATTCGGCCACTTGAGGATCCATGCGGAAGAACCACGTGTAGTGCACAGGTGACCCTGTGGCTTCCTCAAATCGTGCACGCATTGTGGAGAGATAGCGGTGAGTCCCCTCATACCCATCCCATGGTTCAGGATTGAACCGATTCACCAAAAAAGGGTCTGGCTCCACATCGATGCAAAGAATGATCGGAATTTTTGAGGGGGTGGTTTTGATGACATTCATGAAAATATGTTGACCATTCCCTGCTGTAGGTAGCAGTCGAAATGCCGTTTGTTATGGACATGAATTAAACAGAAATTAAGATTTCCATGATGGCTGCCGATCCCACACTTTCCAGGTTCCAAGGGTCTGTTGTGCCTCTATGGGGCTTTGCAGATTTAGGTCAAGAAGGAGAGACCGTAAACGTTCATTTTCTATCGTCGTTGAATATTCACTTGCGACTGGGGAGAGATGCTTCACTGATAGGCAGTCAAGAATGCCGAGCTTGCACCCATGTTTTTGCAAATTTTGCCAGCCGAGCCAAAGACCCCAGCCCATTCCAAAGTCTTTTGGGAAGGGCATCACATGTTTGATCCATGGTTGGGATACGACAAAAATGGGCCCAGGCTCAACGAACGTTGTTTGCCGAGCAAGTGTATAATTTCTCCTCCTAGTAATTTCGTAGCTACATAAACTGGTTTCATGGTGTGCCGGCTGTGCGATGCCAAATTCACAATAGGAGGCAGCGGATTGTAGCTGACTTAGGGATCCGTGAGTAAAAACGATATCATCGTCGACAATGACAAGTTGATCGACAGCGAGGGGAGACATTGTATCCCAAAGGTGGTTTAACAAGTCCATCCGTAATCCTGGCCCTCTGCCGACGGTGAAAGGCGAAAGGTCAGCAATGGGTTTGTCTAAAGCCCAGAGTGCAATGTGCATCCCTCGTCGTCTGGCTTGATCCACCAGACACTTAACAGTGACCTCGTTTCGATTTCTGTATATGCAAAGGAGGGCGGAAGGGAGTAAGTTGATAGATCCGAAAAGATGGTTCGCTCTGAGGGTTGTGGCAATGGACGCCGCATGTCGTGTGCGAGAACAAGCTATTCTTCGCAAGGGGAAACTGAAATTGAAAGCCATAGGGGGTAAATTCTTTTGGCTGAAAACCTATCCGATTCTTGGCACTTGGTTTTGAAATCCTGAATGAGAGTGATAATGTTTGCAATGAACTATTAAAGGATAGCGTTGATTCCCTCTTAGGTCTATACCTTTAACTGTACGGAGGTCATGGAGAACTTGGGGTGGAAGTAGATTCTTTTGGCTTTCCTTGGGTGCTATGTGACCTTCACGATTGTAAAACATGAACAACCCTACCTTTTGATCTGGACAGTTTTTATCCTGGGCAAAAAGAAACGATAGGATCATTGAGGTGCCTGCCGTCAATTAATTTTTTTGAGATCGGCTTGCAATAAACTCAATAGCGGATACATGCGCTTGTCCATCTCGGTAACCATTGATGAGATACAGATCAAATGGTTTGGTGCGGCTGGACGAGAAAATTTCATTCAGTTCATCAATATGATTTTTGTCTCTAAATTCTGGCAAGAATCGAAAGGCTGTTCTTGAAACATAAGCACAACGGCTTTGAGGTTGAGATTGGCAGACTTCCAGCTCTTGGCGAAGACGATTAGGTGATAGATTGTCTCGAAGGTCATCAACAAG